>DASQHK010000556.1:0-3165 GCA_035632135.1 Bryobacterales bacterium | reverse complement strand
TCCCTACCGCTGGTCCGATCTCGCCCGCGCCGGCCACACCGCCCACGCCGCCGTTCTCGCCCTGCTCCCCTTCGTCGCGCTTCTGTTCCTCGAGCGGCGCTTCCTGGCCGGCTCGGCAGGCTTCATCACCATGCTGCTCTTCTCGCTGCCGCCGCCCGCCGCCTTCAACCCTCTGCCCGAGGTCGAGCTGGCCATCGCCCTCCTCGCCGGCTACCTCGCCAGGCGCCGCGCCCGCTCGCTTCCGATCCTCTCCTGCATCACCGTTTTTGCCGCCGCGCTGAGCTGGCACATGCTCTTCGCTCGCCCCGATGCGCCCCGCGCTCTCGACGCCTCCACCGTAGCCTGGCTCGCCCGCCACGCCCCCGGCGAAAGCTCCCTCGGCGCGCCCGTCCCGCAGCCCGGCCTCAACGCCCTCCGCCGCCAGGCCGAGACTCTCATCCTCACGCCGACGCCGAACCCCGTCCGCCGCCTCTATGCCCTGCTCTGGCTAGAAGCCCTCGGCTACAGCCACCTCGTCAGCTCCGCCCAAGCCGAGTACACGCCCGTCCTCGAACCCGAGCACGAAGACGACGCCGGCTTTCGCGTCTACCACGCTCTGGTCCATCGTCCCGCCGCAGCCGTCCTCGTCTCGCGTTACCAGTGGCGGTCGCTCCCCCGCTTTCGCAGCCTCTACGATCGTGCCGCGCTCCAAGCCTACGTGGCCTGGGCCAACCGCCCCGAGGCCGCCGCCCTCCGCTGGACCACCCCGCAAACCGCCGACCTCCGCGCCTCGCTCGGCCCCGCGGACATGATCTTACTAAGACAAACCGCCGCCCCCGGCTGGACCGCCACCTTCGACGGCCGCCCCCTCCCCTGCCTTCGCGACCCCATCGGCTTTCTCCTCCTCGACCCCCAGCGCTCCGGCCCCGTAGTCATTCATCTCACCGCCACCGCCTGGCGTCCGCTCTCTTCCGCCATTCCACCCCTCCCTGACCGCGTTCTGCCTATCATCAATGCCAGCGGCATCACCGACGGCGTCCGCCACACGCCGCCTCCCTTCGCTCCCGGAACCATCGTGACCATCTTCGGCACGGACCTCGGCGAAACCGGCGTCACCAAAGTCCTCGCCGCCAACCGCGCCTGCGAAGTCCTCTACGCCGGCGACCTCCAGATCAACGCGCGCCTTCCAAGCAACCTTCCCCCCGGCCCCGCTTCCCTCGTGGTCCAATACGCCGGCGGCCAAAGCGACCCGTACCCCATCGAGATCCGATGACGTCTACCATCCTCGCCGCCGCGCTGGCCTCCCAAATCGGCTTCTACCAATGGTCCGGCGTCCCCGTCCGCAACAATCCGGATGACCTGCTCACCCAGGCCCGCCTCCAGGCCACCGCCGCCGGCGCCCGCCTCTTCCGCTTCTATCTCGGCGCGCGCTACGACTACCTCCACCACCCCGGCGCGCCCGCCGCCGCTCCCACGCCGGCCCAAATCCTCGCCCTCCCCCGTTACCGCGCCGTCCTCGAAGACCCAAAGCTCGACACCGTCATTCTCACTACCTACTCAACAGCCGACTACGGCGCAGGCCCCGACGACCTCAACCTCCTCCGCCCCTGGACCGCCGCCGAAGACCAGCTCGAGCGCCGCCAGATCACCGAGCTTTGCAATTTCCTCTACGACCACTTCGGCCAGTCGCCCAAGACCGTCATCCTCGCCAACTCCGAGGCCGACGACAAAATGCTCGAAATCATGAACTACACCGGCTCCCCCGATCTCGCCGTTCAAAACATGATCGCCTGGACCCGCGCCCGCCACGCGGCCATCAACGACGCTCGCGCCGCGCATCCCACTGCCCGCCTCCGCCTCCTCCACGCCTTCGAAATCTCCCTCGTCAATCTCGCCATCGCTCCCTCCGGCTCCGCGTTCACCAAGTCGCCGCAAGGCCGCTGGAACGCCCTCCGCGACGTAATCCCCCGCATCCCCTTCGATCTGCTCTTCTATTCCACCTACGAGTCGATCAATTCCCCATACGAAACCCAAAACCCCGACGTCGCCCCCGCCGAAACCGCCGTCCGCCTTCGCCGCGATCTCAATCTCATCCGCGACCGCGCCCGCCCGTCTCTCTCGCCTCTTGGCCGGCGCCTGTTCGGCGACCGCTTCGTCGCCGCCGGCGAACTCGGCTTCGCCCGCGACCGCTACGAGCATCTCCCCGCCGGCGGCGTCCTGCCTCGCCTCCTCACCGCCCTCCAGGCCGTCGTCAACTGGGGCTGCCCCTACATCGTCCTCTGGCAAGTCTTCGACGCCCCGCGCTCCGGCGGCGAGCAATACGGCTTCGGCCTGCTCGACCCCGATGGCCATGCCCCGCGCCTCCGCCCCGCCGGCGTCGCTTCCACCCCCGGCTGCCACACCATCCAGGCCTGCTTAGTGCCCTTCCTCCGCCCCCGCTGATCTGCTACACTTCCTGAGAACATCTCCCGATGAAGCGCCCGGCGTCACCCCCCGCCGCTCCGGCCCATCGGTTCAGGGAGGAATACCACTATGCGCAGGAGCCCGCGTGTCCTCGTCGCTTTCGCTATCCTGGCTGCGTCGGCGGCATCCGCCTTCGCCGCCACAACGAACGACGGCCTGACCTTCTCCAACACTGCGCTGCTTCGCCCCGAGGGCGTGAGCGAGCCGGAAATCGCCATCTCCTCCAACAGCACCATGGCCATCGTCGGCCTCCAGTGGCTGTTTGACCCGTTTTTCTTCGGCACGCATCTGTGGACCGGCCCCTTCGGTTCAACGCCCAGCTTCCAGGGCCTCATCGACGCCGGCCTCCAGCAGCCAGGGAAGATCATCTTGGGCAGCGAAGACACCGACGTGGATCTCGGCTCCAACGGCACGCTCCACGCCACCACGCTGCTGGCTCTAATCAACGCCGGCGTCAAGAAAGCCCAGATCGGCGTCTCGGCCGTGCGCTGCCCCAACGCCACCACCAGCTTCGCCGGCTGCTCCACTCAAATCATCGACACCGCCGGCGCCGACCGCGCCTGGATCACCTCCGACGGCTCGCACGTCTACATCTCCTATCACGACTCGGGCAACAGCAGCCTGATCCACGTCCAGCGCTCCGACGACGACGGCCTCACCTGGCAGCGCGCCGGCGATCCCATCGTCGGCCAGGGCCGAGTCACTGGCAACGCCACCTTCAAT
>DASQHK010000555.1:0-2371 GCA_035632135.1 Bryobacterales bacterium | reverse complement strand
GTCGAGCAAACTTGGGCCGACATCGACAGCGGCCTCGACCAGACCTCGCTCGGCCAGATCCGCCGCACGGTCAGCGCCGACGATCACGCCCTGCGAGCGCTAGGCACTCTGGCGGCGGAGCGGCCCGAGCGCACCGTCGTTTTGTGGGAGGAAGGCGTCACCTCGTGGCGTAAAGCGGCATATTATTTCCCGAGGCTCGAGGTCATCGTGCTGAGCCCCAAGCGGCTGAGCGGGCCTTCCTCGCCGGTGGTGCGGGTCTTTCGAGGGCCGCGCTTGGAAAGGGGCTACGAGGGACCGGCGCCCTTGCGCGTCGCGCTGCCGGCCGTCGCGCGAGTGGTCTGGTTTGTCAAGGCCGGCACCGGCTTTTTCCGCGGTCTCACCGCGAGCTTGCCATTGCAACAGGCCGGCCCTCTCTACTACTGCGACCTGCCGCCTCAGAGTGGCCAAGCGCAGGCCGGCGACTACTTACTCTCGTGGTAAGGCGGGCCGCGACCGCTCGACTCGGTCCCTTCACTACTGCGACCTGCCGCCCCAGGGCGGCCAAGCAGGCGAGCACGCAGTCGCCGGCCCTCCCTATGACAGTGGCCCAAGCCCGGTCCGTCGGCCACGCGCTCGCGCGGTGGCGGGAGAACGGGCCGCCCGGCTCGTCGCTGCTTCCAGGCCGTTCGTCCGGTTCTTGTGCCCTTCGTCAAGCAGCATGCCCGTTGCCGGACCCTCCTGCCCTATCCTCGTTCCCAGGAGGAAGAACAATATGTGGCAGTGGATCAGCAAACGACGTCTCGTACATCTCTCGGCTGCGCTCGTGGTGGCATTGGCCATCGGCTGGACGGCCGAGCGGTTTGACTACCGCGTGCGCAACGATTTCTTCGCCGGGTTTAGCGGCGACCCGGCCGCGCTCGATCGCGGGATGAAGGTCTGCGAAGAAACGCTCCAAAATAACCCGAAAGACGCCCAGGCGATGGTCTGGCACGGCGCGGGGCTGCTCTACCTGGCCGGGCAGTCGTTCCGGGCCGGCGACGGGCAAAGGGGCGCGGAGCTGTGGCAGCGCGCTCTGCAGGAAATGGAAACAGCGGTGGCCCTCGAGCCGGAGAACCTGGGCGTACTCATCCCGCGCGGCGCCTCCTTGCTGCAAGCCTCGCTGTTCGCGCCGCCGGCGCAGGCGCAGCCTCTCGTGAAGACGGGAGTGGCCGACTTCGAAAAAGTGCTGGAGCTTCAGAAGACACGCTTCGACCAGCTCGGCACGCATCCTCGCGGTGAGCTGCTCTCGGGACTGGCCAACGGCTGGTACCGGCTGGGCAACCAGGAGAAGGCGCGCGTGTATTACGAGCGCATCGCCAAGGAATTGCCGGGCACGGAGTACCAAAAGCGGGCCAACATCTGGCTTGAAACCAAGACGCTGGCGAGGAGCCAGATGACGTGCGTGGGCTGCCACGTGCAGTAGACTGGAGATGGCGATGAGTTCCCCTATTGATCAACCCCAGAGCCGCGCGTCTTCCGTCAGCCGGTCCGTGGGTTACGTGCTGGGGGCCAATCTGGCGGTGGCCGTGGCGGTCGTGCTGGCTCTCATGCTGCTCTTTGGCGAGGCGAAGCTCCTCGAGCTGCGCGAGACCTTGATCGTTGCGCTCATCTACTCGAATTGCATCGGCACGCTGGCCTGGCTGCTCCTGCCCCGGCTGATGGGCCGGTGTGCGAGGTACAACCCCCTCGCAAGCTGGCCGCTCTACCTTTTCGCGCTGCTGGCGTTGGGGACGATCGGCGCCCTGCTTTCGAGCGCCGTCTTCTTCGTGTCCGGCATTCTGCCGCCCGGCCCCAACTGGCAGAACTACTACGTCAACGGAAGGCTGGCGCTGCTGGTCACCCTGATCGTGGGGCTCGGCGTGCGGCTTTACGAGAGCATGCGGCGGCGGCTCGAGGCGGCGACGCTGGAATTGCGGACGCGGGAGCTCGAGAAGGAGCGCGCTCTCAAGCATGCAACCGCGGCGCGCCTGGCCTCGCTCGAATCCCGCATCCACCCGCACTTCCTGTTCAACACGCTCAACTCCATCTCCACGCTGATCCCCGAGGACCCGCAGCGCGCCGAGCGGCTCGTGGAGCGGCTGGCCTCGCTGCTGCGCTTCTCGCTCGACTCGGGCGGCGGCGGCCTGGTGCCGCTGCGCCAGGAGCTGAAGATCGTCACCGATTATTTGGAGATCGAGAAGGCGCGCTTCGGCGGCCGGCTTTCGTATTCCATCGAAGCGCCCGACGAGCTGGGGTCGCTCGAAGTCCCGCCGCTGTCGCTCCAAACGCTGGTCGAAAACAGCGTCAAGTACGCGATCGCGCCGCGTCCGTCAGGAGGCCGCATCCGGGTGGCGGCGCGCAGCGATGGCGGCCG
>DASQHK010000554.1:0-3055 GCA_035632135.1 Bryobacterales bacterium | reverse complement strand
TGCACCCAATTGGCCACGGCGTGCTGGGTCGGCGAGAATGACGGCCCGGCGAAGGAGTCCTCATTGCCCACGCTCACCGGATGCGGGAGGCCCGGGATGGCGACCGCCGGGAACGTGTTGGGCACGATGGTTTCGGTCTGCTGGATCGCCCAGCGGGAAAAGAACGTGTCTTTCGCGCTGAACTGGTGGTCCACCCGGACGTCGCCCTGGTTCCAGTTCTGGAGCTGCCCCATGTTGCTGATGTAGTTGTTAAAAAGCGCGCTGGTCTGCGGCGCGGGATAGGCGTTGATCAGCTTCGCCGTCACCGGGTCGAAGCGCGAGGCCGGGATCAGGCCGCCTGCAAACTCATCGCGGATGAAGCCTGCTCCGGAAGGATTCGGCCGCGTGGCGAGCGGATCGAAAATGCGGCTGACGCCGGCGAAGCTGCCGGTGCGCATCGCCAGGGTGGGCACCGTTACCGTCTGGCTGATCAATTGCGTGCGCCGGAAACCTTCGTAATCCACGAAGAAGAAGGTCTTGTTCTTGCCGTTATAGAGCTTGGGCACCAGCACCGGCGCGCCCAGCGAAAAGCCGAACTGGTTATAGCGGAAGGACGGAAACGGCGTGCCCTTGGTGTTGAAAAAGCTGCGCGCGTCCATCGCCGAGTTGCGCAGGAACTCGAACGCGCTGCCGTGAATCTCGTTGGTTCCCGACTTGGTCACCACATCCACGACGGCGCCCGAGTTGCGCCCCAGATCAGCGCTGAACAGGTTCGTCTGCACCTTAAATTCGCGGATCGCTTCGACCGCGGGCCGCAGCACAATCGACAGCGTGAGCCGCTCGTTGTTGTCCACGCCGTCGTAGAGAAAGTTGTTCGATCCCTCGCGATTGCCGTTCGAGAACAGCTCGGTGCCCGGCCTGCGGTCGTCCGGCCGCGTCCCGCTCATGATGGTCCCGGAGGTGCTGTAGCCGGTGCCGTTGACGCCCGGCGAGAGGATGGCGAGCTGCACGAAGTTGCGGCCGTTGAGCGGCAGCTCATCCACAAATTTTTCGGTAATCACGCTGCCGAGCGACGACGACTGGCTCTCGAGCTGCGGCGCTGCCGCCGACACCTCTACCGTCTCGCTCACCTGGCCAACCTGCATCGCCACGTCCACCCGCGCCCGCTGGTTGACCTGGAGGGTGATGCCGCTCTGCACGAATTTGCGAAAGCCCTGCGCCTCGGCCGACAGGTTGTAGGCGCCCGGCGGCAGCAGGGTGATGGCATAGTCACCGGCCGTGTCGGTGGCGGCTTCCCGCGCCGCCCCCGTATCGGCATTGGTAATGACTATCTTGGCCCCGGAGATCGCGCCGCCCGAGGCGTCCACCACCGAGCCCACCACCTCCGCCGTGGTCACCTGTCCCCGTGCGGGCAGCTCCAGCAACGCCCCAACAGCCAGGGCTAATACAATTCTGCCTGCGGTACGCATATCTTCAGACCCCCGGAAGGAATGCACCAAGGAGATGGTAGCACGGTTAGGTATGGAAGGAGCGTCCCGCGCCGGAAGCTGCGCGAGACCCGCCGGCGGCTAGTGGGGCTTGCTGCCCTTGTGGCGGTCCAGAAAATCGCGGTCGATCAGCTTGCGCCCGGCGAAGCCTTCGCTGGTGTGGTGCCAGAAACCGATGCGCGGCTCGTCCAGCTTCCAGCACAAGTAAACCTCGGTGTCGTCGAGCATGGTCGGAAAATCCACCAGCCCGATGTCCAGGTCCTTCACCAGGCAGCCGCTGTTTTCAATTTCGGCCATCGCCTGGTTCAGCTTCTCGATGGCCTGCTGCTTGCCCGACTTCATCTCCGCCACCCGGCTCACATCCAACTGGATGCCGCCCATCACGCTGACGCGCACCAGCAGCGCGTTCATCTGCTCTTCGATCGCGGCCGCATTCTTGCGGTGCTCCATGGCGCTGCGCAGCCAGCGCGCCACGTCGGGCAGCATCTCTTCCGCTTCGCGCAAGGTAAACCGCCGGGGCATAGGATTGCGCCGAGCCAGACTCGCCCGGCATGACTCGCTTTACTCACCCGCCCAGGGTGATCATCTCCATCTTCTTGTGCGCCCGCGCCTGGTATCCCTGGGCCGAATGCAAGGCCTCCAGCCGCTCGTCCGAATAACGGTCCGTTCTCGCGGTCCACACGGCGCCGATGATCTGGCGCAGCTCGCCGTCGCTGGCGCCGCTTCGCAGCGGGCCTTTCAAGTCGTGCCCGGCGTGCGAAAAAAGGCACGTCACCAGCTTGCCGTCCGCCGTGAGCCGCGCCCGCGTGCAGCCGGAGCAGAACGGCTCGGTCACCGAAGCGATCACGCCTACTTCGCTCGAAGCGGGGCGGTCCGCGCTATCCACAAATTCGTAATCGACGGCCGGCGCGCTCGGGTCCTCGCGCCGCGCTTCGCGCAGCGGGAAGCGCGCCCGGATCGTCTCCAGAATCTCCTGCTTGGAAACCATGCGGTCCGACTTCCAGTTGTTGGCGTTGCCCACATCCATATATTCGATGAAGCGCACACCGAAGCCGTGCCGGCGGCCGAACTCGACCAGCTCTAGAATGCCGGCGTCGTTCACGCCGCGCTCCACCACCGCGTTGATCTTGATCGGATCGAAGCCGGCGCGCTTTGCCGCGAACAGACCCTCCAGCACTTTGTCCAGGTCGCCGCGCTGGGTCATCTGCCGGAATTTCGCGGGGTCCAGCGTGTCCAGGCTCACGTTGACGCGTTTCAACCCTGCTGCCTTGAGCGCGGCCGCTTGCTCGGCCAGTAGCGCGCCGTTCGTCGTCAGGCACAGATCCTTCACGCCGTCGAGCGCGGCGAGCTGGGCCACCAGCCGCTCCAGGCCCTTGCGCACCAGCGGCTCGCCGCCGGTGAGGCGGATCTTCTCCACTCCGAGGCCGGCGAAAATTCCCGCCAGCCGCGCGATCTCTTCGTAGGTGAGGATCTCGTCCCTGGCGATCCACTCGTACTCGTCGCACGGCATGCAGTAGGTGCAGCGAAAGTTACAGCGGTCGGTCACGGAGATCCGCAGATCCTTCATCGGCCGTTGATAGGCGTCTTGC
>DASQHK010000553.1:0-5988 GCA_035632135.1 Bryobacterales bacterium | reverse complement strand
GGTTAGTTGAAAGCGGTGCTGAAGCGGCTCTGGAAGCCGGTGTAGAAGAATCCGTAATCGAGGTTGCCTCCGGCGACGAGCGGGGCCGTGAAAGTTGTCATCTTGTAGTTGGAAGAGATGGTGATGGATCCTTTCGCGGCCGGCAACTGTTGCAGAATCGACGCAGGGACCGTGAACGTGCCCTTGTCGCCGGTGGTAACGCACGTGAATTGGGTCGAATCGATGATGGGGTGGCCAGGGGCGCTTCCGGGAGCGGGGACGCTCGACCCGCCCGTGATCGTGACCTGTTCGGTTCCACCACCGGTCCACGAAATGGTGAGGTCCTTGCTGCGCGGCACGGGATTGGGCACGGCGCTAGTAACCACCAGCGGCTGAGACAGCGTGATGGAGGCTTGAAACGGGCCAACGTCCTTTCCGCCGGGGCCGGTGACGGTGTAGGTCCCCGCGGTGAGCACGGCGCCATTCACCACGGTGACCCCGTTCACCTTGCCGTTTAAGAGCGTCTCGATGGAGAGGGGCGCGTTGACGACGTTGGGCCCGTTCAGAACGACATTTCCCGGACCCAATAATTTGAAAGCCGGCAGTGGAGGAACGCTCGTCGGCGGAGTGAAAGTCTGGCGGGTTACTATGCAGGAATTGTTTGGAACCTTGGTGGCGGACGAGGGAGGCGTGCCGGCTTGCAGTTGGTCGGGGTCGAGAGAGACGAAAATGGCGGCGGCGGTGTCGACGCGGATGGTGGTGGAGGCGGAGGTGTCCGTGCCTCCGGCGATGGCGAGGCTTCCGACGTTGAAATTGCCGCCCTGGTCCAGTTTGGCGAGCTGATCGGTGGTGAATCCCGGGGCGATGCAGGCGCTGTCGCTGCCCCCCGCGATCGCGACGGTGGTGGGGTTGCTGAGCTGGCCGTTCACGCTGACTTGGAGCGATACCAGGCAGCCGGTGGTGACGCCGGCCGGGAGCGTCAAGATAATCTCGTCGGTGCCGGGGTAGGTGGGGGCGCGCCCGGCGTAGAGGTCGGGGGTGATGGGAACCCCGTCGATGAGCACCTGGACGGCGAGGCTCCCGCGCAGGTCGGTTGCGCCCGGAGGCGCATTGTCGGGGCCGGTGATCGCTCCCAGGCCGGTGCCCCAGATGACGATGATCTGACCGGGATGGGCGGGGGAATAGGTGTAGCCGGCGATGGTCCCGGTCGTATAACGAGCCAGATCGTATTGCGTCGCGGAAATGTAGTTCTGGACCACGGCGCGGCCGGCGCCCGAGCCGTTGACGGTGATGATGCCGAATTTGTTCGCGACGACGGTGGTTTTGAAAGCAGCGCTGGCGGTGCCGTTATTGGTGACGGTCACGTTGTAGGCGCCGGGCGATACGGTGGAGGGCAGAATAGCCGCCAGTTGGTCGGGCTTGGGTGCGCCGCCGTAGGTGTAGACCATGTAGGCGTCCGAGGCGGCGCCGCCGGCCGCCGGGGTGAAGGTGACCTTGGTGCCGTTCAGAGGGGCCGAAGAATAGGGCACGCTGCCGTAAACGAGCCCGGGGCCGCAGAGATTCTTTCCAAAGACCACGAAGATGCTGCCTTGGGCAATGTTGGCGGTGTATGCGCCGGCATCCAAGACGTTGGAGATGGTCGGGGCGGGACTACCTCCGCCGCCCTGGGCGTAACAAACAAACGGAAATGTCATGATGACGGCAAGCGCTGCTGCGAACCATCTCCCATACCGGTGCATTTGGCCTCCCAGGAACAGATTTTCCCATTTTAGCTGCGGATCACCCAGCCAGTGCGCTGAGTGGCCATTGCAGCATGTTGAGTCCTGAAGCTTAACCTCGAAAAAACAGCCGGCACGATTCTACATCGCGTGCCGACGATCGGACCACAATCGTCTTCTCCCCCTGCCCCCAGCAAAACGGATCTATCTTACCATCGAACGAAAACGCTGTAGGTGTGGAATCTGCCTTTGGTAACCGCGCTGCTCTGGGGCCTGGCCGAATGGTTACCGGACCACAATCCCCTTCTCGCCGCGGTCGCGGGCTTGGCCGATGACGCGCGCGGTTAGGCCGGCGGCGCGCAGCTCGGCCGCCAGGTTCTCCGCGCTTTCCTTCTCGACGGCGATCAGGAGGCCGCCGGAGGTTTGCGGGTCGTAGAGCAGGTTCTCGATTTCGGGCGGGATGGACGCTGCCATCTCGACGGCGCAGGAGATGAATTCGCGGTTGTTCTTGAGGCCGCCGGGGATGGCGCCTTGGGCGGAGTAGCGGACCGCGCCGGGGAGGAAGTCGACCTGGGCGTGATCGATCTCGATGGTGACGCCGGCCCCGTGGGCCATCTCGCGGGCGTGGCCGAGCAAACCGAAGCCGGTGATGTCGGTGCAGCCGTGCACGGGATAGCGCAGCATGATCTCGCAGGCGGTCTGGTTCAGCTCGAGCATGGAGGCGACGGCGGCGGCGACGTCGGCCTCCTGCGCGAGGTTGCGCTTCAGCGCGGTGGTTACGACGCCAGTGCCGATACGCTTGGTGAGCACCAGCGCGTCGCCCGGCCGCGCGCCCGCGTTGGTGAGGATACGGGCGGGGTCGATGGCGCCGGTAACCGCATAGCCGAACTTGACCTCGTCATCAGCAATACTATGGCCGCCGAGCAAGGCGCAGCCGGCCTCCTGCATCTTCCGGCAGCCGCCCAGCATGATTTCGGCGAGCGTATCGGGGTCGCCCTTGGCGGGAAAAGCCACGATCGAGAGCGCGGACAGCGGCCGGCCGCCCATGGCGTAGACGTCGCTCAGGGAGTTCACGGCGGCGATCTGGCCGAAGACGAACGGATCGTCGACGATGGGGGTGAAGAAGTCGACGGTCTGGACCAGGGCGAGGGTCTCCGAAAGCTTGTACACGCCGGCGTCGTCCGAGGTGTCAAACCCCACCAGCACGTTATCGTTTTTTACGCGCGGCAGCCTGCCGAGCACCGAGTCCAACATCTTCGGACTCAGCTTGGAGGCTCAACCAGCCGCTTTCACTTGCGCCGTTAGCGGAACCATTTCAGTTTTTGTCTCCGTCAGTTTTCGTCTCCGCTCTCTCCCACGATGATGGAATAGATGCGGTCCAGATCGGCCTGCGAATAATAATGGATGATGACGCGGCCCTTTCGGACTCCCTTCATCACAACCTGGACGCGCGTGCCGAGCACCCGCTCCAGCTCGGCGATGGCCGCCTTCACGTTGGGGTCGGCGGGGGGGCGGTCCGTATCGGGGGCGGCGCTGCCTTGCGTATAGTGCTGCGCCAGCCGCTCTACCTGCCGCACCGACAGGCCGCGCTGCACGGCCGATTCGGCGAGCTTGCGCTGGAGGTCCTCGGTTTCCACGGCGAGGATCGCCTTGGCGTGGCCCACGGAGAGCTGTTTCGCGGCGATCCGCTGCTGGATGTCCTCGGGCAGCGTGAGCAGGCGGAGGAGGTTGGTGACGGTGGCGCGGTCCTTGCCGGTGCGGCGCGCGATCTCCTCGTGGACCATGTGCAGCTCGCGGGCCATGCGGGCGAAGGCCTGGGCCACCTCGATGGGGTTCAGGTCCTCGCGCTGGATGTTCTCGATGAGGGTGACTTCGAGGAGGCGGTCGGGGGAAATCTCGCGGACCAGGGCGGGGATCTCGTCGAGGCCGGCGAGGCGGGCGGCCCGCCAGCGCCTTTCACCTACTATTAGTATATATCGAGCGCCGCTCGGCCGCACGATCACGGGCTGGACCAGGCCGTCGGCGCGGATCGAGGCGGCCAACTCTTCGAGGCGCTCCGGATCGAAGGCGCGGCGAGGCTGGTAGGGGTTGGGGTCGATGCGATCGAGGAGAATTTTCCGGACTTGCTCGGCGCCGGGCGGGACAGGGGTTTCCGCCGCGGCGGGCCGGGGCTCGGGGCGTTCGGGCAGCAGCGCGCTGAGGCCTCGCCCGAGCGCCCGGCGCGGTCCGGAGGAGTGGCCGGCCGTGCGCGCGTCTGCGGAGGCTGCCGGGGCCGCCCCTGCAGATTCCGGCGCGGCGGGGCTGCCTGGGGCGCTAGGTGGCGCCAATGGCTCTGGTGTTTTCGTCATGCGCCAGAATCTCCTTCGCGAGCCGCAAGTAACCTTCGGCCCCCTTCGAGTGCAGGTCGTAGAGGAGGATGGGCTTGCCGTAGCTGGGCGCCTCGGCGAGCCGGATGTTGCGGGGGATCACGGTCTCGAAGACCTCCTTGGCAAAGAAGCCGCGGAGGTCCTGGGCGACCTGCCGGGTGAGGTTGGTGCGGTCGTCAAACATGGTCAGCAGAACGCCCTCGACCCGCAGGCTGGGGTTGAAGGCGGCCTTGACCCTATCCATAGTATCTAGCAGCTCGGAAACCCCTTCCAGGGCGAAGTACTCGCACTGGATAGGTATTAATAATGAATCAGCCGCCACGAGCGCGTTCAGGGTCAGCAGGTCGAGCGCCGGGGGGCAGTCGAGCAGAATGAAGCGGTACTCCTCGCGCACGGCGGCCAGGGCTTCCCGCAGGCGCAGCTCGCGGCCGTCCTCCCCGGTCAGCTCGATGTTGATGCCGACCAGGTTGCGGTCGGCGGGGACGAGATCCAGTCCTTCGATGGCGGTCTTCCTGCGAACGGCGCCGATAGTGGTTTCCCGCATCAGGACTTGGTAAAGGGTTTGCCGGGAAGGATCTCGGGGAAAGCCGAGGCCGCTGGTGGAGTTGCCTTGCGGGTCGCTGTCTACGACGAGAACGCTGCATTCGGCCGCGGCGAGCGAAGCGGACAGGTTGATGGCGGTGGTGGTTTTGCCCACGCCACCTTTTTGGTTGGCAATCGCGATGACCTTGCCCACAATCGCTCCGGTTTTGACGAGTTCCAGCCCACTCTACCACAAAATCCGGCATGTTCCACGCGGAACATTCAGAGCATGATTGGGGGCCTTTCAGGGCGTCGGGCGAGAACCGTGGCAGCCCGACCGAGGAAGTAGGGTGGGAAATCGGCTTACTTGGTCAGAGCGATATCGTAAGGCGGAGGGGAGACTGACGAGGCCGAGGACCGCAAGGCGGGCGGGTGAGGTCTCGGGTGAGGCGGGAAGCATTGTTCCACGTGGAACATTCGCTGACGCCAGGCGCTGTTAGGGCAGCGAGCCAACGAGGAGCACTCGGCTTGGCTCCCAGGGAACTGGGATCTCTGGTTGCCAGAGGAAGGGCTCTTTTCGGATGCCGCCCAGGCGGTCGCGTCCTGTGATCAAGACCACGTTTCGCGCTCGCAGAGCAAGGGCGTCCCACAGAGGACCTGTCGCAACGCCTCGTATCGTGGCCCAATGAAAGCAGAGGGGCGGGTTTTCGAAGCGGCCGTGGAGAACGTGAGCATTGGGAAGGGGTCTGGTGACCTCCTTGAGAAAGACGGCCTTCTTGCCGATGGACTCGATCAGAGAAACCTGGAGCTGCGGCCGGGCGACGGCGATGGGAGCGCCGGGGAAGCCGGCTCCTGAACCGATGTCCGCGAGCGTCGCGGCCTGAGCCGGGAGAACGGAGGCGGCGAAGAGGACTCGCCGAAGTGCCGCCTGGCGATCTGCTCGGGATCGCGAACCGAGGTGAGGTTGAGCTTGCGGTTCCAGCGCTCGAGCAGCTCGAAGTGGCGGTCGAGGAGAGCGAGTTGCGGCGGATCGAGGGTCAGCGGGAGAGAGCGGAGGATGGCGTGGAGGGAGCGGTGGAAGCGGTCGAGCCGGTCGCCCATGGTGCGCTAGAGTAGCAGAGGGAGGGAGGGGACTGGTCACTGTAGGAATAATACTTACTGCGGGGGCGGCGGCCGGAATAGCACGGGCCTGGCGGCGCGCGCCGCGGCGCGGGCAGCCCGCCCGCTATGGCTTGCTGGGGGCGCTGACTATCGCGGCAGCAGGGATGCTGGCCGCGTGGAAAGTGCGGGCGGCGGAAGAATTCCTGACGCCCATCTTCTGGACCGGCTACATACTACTAATAGATTCCGGAACGCTGCGCGCGCGCGGCCGCTCGCTGCTGCACGATGAGCGGGGCGCCTTC
>DASQHK010000552.1:0-4001 GCA_035632135.1 Bryobacterales bacterium | reverse complement strand
GGGTGGCGGTTCCTGACCGGGCCTATGCCGGAGATTCGGCGCGTGTGCGGGTTGTTTGGAGTGGAGTTCTGGCCGGATGAAGGGCAGATCACGCACTCGCTGCGCACCGCCGTGATCGACCGCGAAGGGCGGCTGGCGGCGAACCTGGCAGGCAATAATTTCACCGCGCAGCAGCTTGGGGACCTGGTGGAGGCGGTAATTGGCGGACGCCAATGAACGCGAATTCACGCGAATGAAGAGGGGGATGCCCATGAGGCGCTTGGCATACGGTTTGATGGCTGCTGGGTGCTGCCTGCTGCTCGGCGGGGCGCGACAGGCGAGGAGCCAGTCGAAGATTGACAAAGACCTGTGCTCGCCGGCGCCGGGGAGCGTGCCGCCTGCGCTGCCGGCGCGGCTGATGCGGGGCCAGGGTGGTGTGCATATGCCGATCACGACGCGGTCGGCGGAGGCGCAAAAGTTCTTTGACCAGGGCGTATCGCAGATGCACTCGTTCTGGGCGATCGAGGCGGAGCGGTCGTTCTTGCAGGCGGCGAAGCTTGACCCGGAAGCGCCGATGCCGCAGTGGGGGATTGCGATGGTGGCGGCGGGAGATTATCGGCCGACGTTCCAGTTGGGAGGCCGGCCGCGCAAGCCGCCGAAGCCGGGGCCGGTGAGGCCCAACGTCGGGCGGGCGCGGGCGGCGGCGGCCACGGCGCAGAAGCTGAGCGCCAACGCGAGCCGGCGCGAGCAGCTTTATATCGCGGCGGTGGCGGCGCGACGCAATCCGAATTCAAAGGATCCGGACGGCAACTACATCGAAGCGCTGCGGGCGTTGCTGAAAGAATTTCCGCAGGAAGTGGAGGCGCGCTCGTACTTGGCGCTGGCGTTGATGAACGGCTACACGACGCCGGACAAAAAACCGCGGCCGGGAACCGAAGAAGCAGTGGCGATTTTGCAGAAACTCGTGAAGGAGGCGCCGGACCATCCGGGGGCGCACCATTATGTGATCCATGCCCTCGAGGGGTCGACGCATCCGCAGGACGCTTGGGAGAGCTGCCAGCGGTACCCGGAGCTGGCGCCGGAGATTCCGCACGCGCTGCACATGCCGGGGCACATTTACGTGCAGAGCGGCCGGTTTGCCGATGCGGCGGCGGCGTTTGACGCCGCGGCGCGGAAGGAGAGAGAGTACCTGGCGGCCGACCAGCTTTATCCCAACGGGCACCACGGGCACAACGTGCATTTTCTGGCCACTGCGGACTGCTTCCTGCGCGACTATGACGGGGCGATGAAGGCGTCGCAGGAGCTTCTGGATATTGCTGAGACACCACGGGAGCGCAAGCAGCCAACCAACTGGTACACGGCGCACCGGCAGGGGTGGTTTGCGCGGATGCGGACGCTGGTGGCGTTCGAGAAGTGGGACGAGATTCTGGCGGGCGGGGCGCTGCCGGAATATCCCGGGCCGCGGGAGCGCGCGTGGCGGGCGTGGGCGCGCGGGCTGGCTTACGCGGCCAAGGGCGACCTGCCGCATGCGCGCGGCGAGAGGAAGGCGATGGACCGGCAAATGAAGGAGTGGCGGAAGGTGGCGGGGTCGGAGTCGCCGCATCTGCGCGTGGCGCGCGGCGAGCTGGCCGGGCACATCGAGATGCACGCCGGCCACGCGGCCAAGGGCTTGGATCAGCTCGAACGGGCGGCGCATATGGAGCTGGCACTGCACTACAACGAGCCGCCGGCGTATCCGCGGCCGGTGTGGGAGGCCATGGGGCGGGAGGCGCTAATGGCGCGGCAGTGGGGACGGGCGCAGGACGCCTTCCGGCATGCGCTGGAGCAGAATCCGGACAGCCCGCGGGCGAAGGAAGGGCTGACGGCGGCGCTGGCGGGTTCGGGGAAAACGGTGACAGCTTCGCTCGGAGCGGAATGAAACTCCTGCCATTGTGGTGCGTGGCGATCGCGTGGGGAGCGATGGCGGCGGCCGCTTCTCTGCCGCGGCCCGAGCATCCGCAACCGCAGTTCGTGCGGGATGCATGGCTGAACCTGAACGGGACGTGGGAGTTTGAGTTCGACGACAAGGATGCGGGGATCGATGACAACTGGGCGTCGTCGGGCCATGCGTTCTCGCGGCGCATTACCGTGCCGTTCTGCTTTGAGAGCCCGGCGAGCGGCATCGGCGATGCCTCCTTTCATCCCTGGGCGTGGTACCGCCGCAGCTTCCGCGTGCCGGAGGAGTGGAAGGGCAAGCGCGTGCTGCTGCACTTCGGCGCGGTGGATTATCGCGCGCAGGTGTGGGTGAACGGGAAGCTGGCGGAAGCGCACGAGGGCGGGCAGGTTCCGTTTAGCTTCGAGATCACGCCGCTGCTCGCGAGCGGCGACAACACGGTGGTGGTGCGGGCGGAAGATCCACCGACTGACCGCTACATCCCGCGCGGCAAGCAATACTGGGAGCCGCACGCGCGGGGCATCTTTTACACGCGCACCAGCGGAATCTGGCAATCGGTGTGGCTCGAAGCGGTGGGGCAAAGCTACCTCGCGAGCGTGCGGATCACGCCGGACGTGGAGCGCAACGCGGCGCGGTTTGACTTTCGCATCGCGCGGCCCCAGCCGGACGTGGAGATTTCGATCGAGGTTTCGGCGGGCGGAAAGCGGCGGGCCATCGGGGTGACGCTCGCGGCGAGCGAGCGGGCTTCGGCCGTGGTCATCATTCCCGATCCGCAGCTTTGGTCGCCGGGCGCGCCGAACCTTTACGACGTGAGCTTCGAGCTGCGGCGCAATGGGCAGACGCTCGACCGCGTGCGGTCGTATTTCGGGATGCGGCGGGTCAGCGTCGAGCGGGGCATGGTGTTTCTGAACGGGCGGCCGACGTACCTGAAGTTCGTGCTCGACCAGGGGTACTGGCCGCAGAGCAACCTGACGCCGCCGAGCGACGAGGCCATCCAGTACGACATCCGCATGACGAAGGAGATGGGCTTCAACGGCGTGCGCAAGCACCAGAAGCTGGAAGACCCACGCTACCTTTATTGGGCCGACAAGATGGGGCTGCTGGTGTCGTCGGAGATGGCCAACGCGTACCTGTTTGACGAGCAGTACGCGGCGGCGTTCACGCGCGAGTGGATGGCGGCGGTGGAGCGGGACTACGACCACCCGTCGATCGTGATGTGGACGCCGATCAACGAGAGCTGGGGTGTGCCGGACCTGGAAGACCTGCGGCAGCAAATGCACCTGAAGGAGCTTTACGCTCTGACGAAGACGCTCGACGCGACGCGGCCGGTGGTGGATAACGACGGCTGGGAGCACACCGACGCGACCGACCTGTTCACTCTGCACGACTACGCGCGGACGGGCGAGCTATTGTATGAGAAATACAAAGAGCTGGGGGCAGACCACATCCCGAACAATGCGCGGTCGCCGCTGGCGCCGGGCTTCGAGTACAACGACGCGCCGTTCTTGCTGAGCGAATACGGTGGGATCGCTTACATCCCGCCCGGCGCAAAAGTGCCCGCCGAGTCATGGGGATATTCGGGCGTGGAGAAAACGACCGAGGCAGCGCTCGAGCGCTACCGCGGGCTCACCGAGGCTATCCGGCGTATTCCCGCGTTCGCCGGCTACTGCTACACGCAGCTCACCGACGTGGAGCAGGAGGTGAACGGCCTGCTCACCTACGACCGCAAGCCGAAGTACGACGTGAAGGCGGTCTACGCGATCAACAATCCGTAGGACCGCGCGCGGCCGGACACAAAAAACCGGCTACCCGGGAATCGCGGCCCGGATAGCCGGCGAGGCTCCGCTCGTTTCAGTTTCCCGCTTCCACCCGAACGGGGGCGCGCTACTTGGCCGGCGCGGGCTTGGCGCTGGACGTGGCGCTGGCGTTCTTCGCGCCCTTCTTGTGATGCTTCTTCATCTTCTTGGTTGTGGTGGTCGTGCTGGCGGCCTTGTTGCTGTCGGCAGCCTTCGCTTGCGCTGCGAACGACAGCGCGGCAGTGCCGAGAACCAGGGCCATACCGAGCATCAGACTGGTGAGTTTTTTCATA
>DASQHK010000551.1:0-5942 GCA_035632135.1 Bryobacterales bacterium | reverse complement strand
TGGCACTTTGACGACAGCGGCAGCACTCTGGCCGACAGCAGCGGCAACGGCCACGCCGGCGCGATCACCGGGACCGCGATCACCACCGGAGTGCTGAACTCGGCGCGCAGCTTCAATGGCCTGGCCGATTTCGCCGGCGTTCCGGCCTCCGACGCCTTCAGCCCGGCTTCCTTCACGGTGCGCACGTGGCTGAAGCTGCTCTCCTACCCGACCGCCGCCGGCTGGGGCGTGGCGCTCGCCAACTACGGCGGGAATTATCAAGGGTGGTATCTGGGCGTGCGCTCGAGCGGCCAGATCATTCTGTCGGTGGCGAGCCTGCCGGCCAGCTCGCCCTGGATGCTGTCGAGCGAGCCGCTGGCGCTCGACCGCTGGTATTACGTGGCCGCCACCTACGACGGCGCGACGCGGCTGGCGACGATTTACATCGACGGCGTCGCCGACACGCCGCTCTACCTTCCCGGCTTTACGCCGGCGCCCGCCACGGACCTCGATTTCGCGCGCGCCTCTTGGTATAACGGATACTATCTGGACGCGGCGATCGACGAGACGCGCGTCTACCCGGCGGCGAAAACGGCAGCGGCGATTCTGAGCGATTTCCAGTCGTTTCCGGCGCAGCCACCGGCCGTCGCCGTGGCCGAGTGGAAGCTCGATGACGCGGGATCCACGCTCACCGACAGCTCCGGCAACGGGCACACCGGCGCGGCACATGGCACGGCCATCGCCGCCGGCATCGTCAACTCGGCGCGCAGCTTCAACGGCGCGACGGACTCGATCGACGTGCCGGCTTCGGCCGCGCTGAGCCCGGCGAGTTTTACGATTCGCGCCTGGGTGAAACTGCTCTCCCTGCCCAGCGGCTGGGGCGCGGTGGTGGCGAACTACGGGGGCAATTACCAGGGCTGGTATGTCGGCATCCACTCGAGCGGGCGGGTGATCTTCTCCGTCTCCACCCTCCCGTCCAGCTCGCCGTGGCTGCTGTCGAGCTCGGCGCTGGCGCTGAACACCTGGTATTGCATTACTGCAGCCTACGACGGCTCGACGGGCGCCGGCACCATTTACATCGACGGCGGGCAGGACGCGCAGGCGGTGTTCCCGGGCTTCACACCGCAGTCGGCGGCGGACCTGTTCCTGGGGCGGGCTTCCTGGTACGACGGCTACTACCTGAATGCCGTCATCGACGAGGTGCGGCTGCTTGGCTTCGCGCAGTCGCCAGCCGAGGCGCTGGCGGATTTTCAGTCCTTTCCCTGAGGCTTTTCTAATCCGCCGCGGTGGTCTTCGGGTCGCGGCGCTCCCAGCCGGGCTTGAACAGCGGCAGGAAGTGCTCCTGGCTGTAGGGATGCTTCTTCGCTTCTTCGACGATCAGGTCGGCGCCGAGGCCGGGGCGATCCGAAATCTCGATGTAGCCGTTCGTCACCTCGACGGGGTGGGTGAGCAGCTTCTTTTCCCACGGCGCGTTGAAGTCGTCAAAGATCTCGTGGATGAAAAAGTTGGGCAGCGAGGCGTTGAGCTGCGCGCAGGCGAGCGAGCACACCGGCCCCTGGGCGCTGTGGGGGGCGATCATGCCGTAGTGGGCGTCCACCATGTCGGCGATTTTGCGCGTGGCGAAAATGCCGCCGAGCGCGAGCGGCTCGGGCTGGTAGATGCTGACCACGTCGTATTTGAGCAACTCGGCGAACTGCTGCTTGTTGCTGAAGCTCTCGCCGGTGGCGATGGGAACGGGACTCGAGCGGCCCACCTCCACCATGGCGGCGATGTTGGTGTGCGGCACCGGCTCTTCAAACCACGCCGGGCGGTAGCGCTCGAGGGCCCGCGCCACTTGAATCGCCGTAGCGACGTTGAAGCGGCTGTGGCCCTCGATGAGGATGTCCACCGACGGCCCGACGGCCTCGCGCACGGCGGCGACGATGTTGATGGAGAGATCGAACTCGGCGTCGTGCATCGTCCGCCAGTTGGAGCCGAACGGGTCGAACTTCAGCGCGGTGTAGCCGCGCCGCGCGACTTCCTTCGCCTTCTCGCCGAAGCTCTCGGGCGTGCGCGGGCCGCGATACCAGCCGTTGGCGTAAGCGCGCAGCTTCTCGTGACAGCGCCCGCCCCACAGGTTGTAGATGGGCTGCTGGGTGGCTTTGCCGATGATGTCCCAGCAGGCGATCTCGACTGAGGCCACCGCCGACATCTGGATCTGCCCGCCCTCGGTGTAGACGTCGCGGGTCATTTTCTGCGTGATCATCTCGACCTGGAAGGGGTCCATGCCGAGCACCAGCGGCGAAAGCTCGTGCACCGCCGCCTCCACGGTCTTGCCGAAGGCGTTGGCGGTGCCCTCGCCGACGCCGGAGAGGCCCTCGTCGGTCGAGACCAGGGAGAACAGCCAGTTCTTCCAGGGGTTGCCGACGAGGTAAGTGTCGATGGCTGTGATTTTCATAGACCCCTTAAGAAAACCAAGTCAAGAGGCAAAAGTAAAGCGGGGCGACGGAGGGACACGGAGGGACGGCCAGCCGCAAACCGCGCTGGGGCTAGGGCCGCGGCTTGCTTGACCTGGCGGGGTGGATTGGATAGGCTACAAGGAACATGAATGCCCTCCTCATCTACCCGGAGTGGCCGGACACGTATTGGAGCTTCAAGCACGCCCTGCCGTTTGAGGGAAAGCGATCCCCCTACCCGCCGCTGGGCCTGCTGACCATCGCGCCCCTGCTGCCCAAGCACTGGAACAAGCGGCTGGTGGATACCAACGTGGGGCCGCTGACCGACGCCGATCTGGAGTGGGCTGACGTGGCCCTGCTGAGCGGCATGCTGGTACACAAGCAGGACCTGCTGGCGATCCTGGCGCGTTGCCGGTCGCGCGGCCTGCGGACGGTGATCGGCGGGCCGGCGAGCAGCAGCATCGAGGAACTCCCCCAGCATGCCGACCACGTGGTCATTGGCGAGGCGGAAGACCTGATCGCCGGTCTGGCAGCCGACCTAGAGCAGGGAACGGCGAAGCCGGTCTACAAAGCCCGCGAGCTGCCGGGGCTCGATAAGACCCCGTTGCCCGACCTGAGCCTGATCCATCCCAAATACTACAGCGCCATGCCCATCCAGTACTCGCGCGGCTGCCCGTTCAACTGCGAGTTCTGCGACATTATCGAGATTTACGGGCGCAAGCCGCGGACCAAGTCCCCGGCGCAGGTGGTGGCCGAACTGGAGCAGCTCTACGAGCGCAAGTGGCAGGGTTCGGTGTTCATCGTGGACGACAATTTCATCGGCAACAAGAAGAGGGTCAAGGAGCTGCTGCCGGTGCTGGCGGAGTGGAATCTCCGGCACGGCCGGCCGTTCACCTTCTTCACCGAGGCCTCGGTGAACCTGGCCGACGACCTGGAGCTGCTGCAAATGATGAAGGAGGCTTGCTTCACGAGGGTTTTCCTGGGCATCGAAACCCCGGTCGAAGAAAGCCTGAAAGAGGCGCAGAAGCTGCAGAACACGCGGCGGAGCCTCATCGACAGCGTGCGCCGCATCCAGAGCTACGGGATGGAAGTGATGGCGGGGTTCATCGTGGGATTTGACAACGATCCCGAGGACATCTTCGATAAGCAGGTGGAGTTCATCCAAGAAAGCGCCATTCCGCTGGCCATGGTGGGCCTGCTGCTGGCGCTGCCGGGGACGCAGCTCTACCGTCGCCTGTTGAAGGAAAACCGGATTGTGGACGAGGGCCATGGGAACAACATGGAGTGCCGGCTCAACTTTATCCCCAAGATGGACCCGCAGCGGCTGATCGAAGGCTACAAGTCGATTCTGAGGCGCATCTACCATCCCGATGCGTACTATGAGCGCGCCCGGCGATTTCTGGCCCAATACTATCCGCCGCACCACCGGCGCCGCTCGCTGTCGGATTACATCGCCCTGGGCCGCTCCATGCTGAAGCAGGGCGTGCTGGGGCAAGCTCGCAGCAGTTACTGGAAGTTCTTTCTGGAGTCCGCCACGCGGTACCGCCACGCCTTCGACACCGCCATCACGCTGGCGATCATGGGCCACCACTTCCAGACGCTGACCGAGGTGGTCTGCCGGGCTGACCACGGCAGCTTCGGCTACGGGCTCAACGCGAGCCGCTACGGCGTGGACGCTTCGGGGCCAACAGCGTTTTTCGACACCAAACCCTAACAATTGAAGAAGTGGCGGCCCCTAAGGCAGGCCGAAGGCGAGAATGTTGGAGCCGGCGGCGATGGCCACGTACTGCGCGCCGCTGACCTTGTAGGTCATGGGCGAGGCTTTCCAGAACTGGCTGGTGTTGAAATGCCAAAGGGGGGCGCCGGTCTTGGCATCGACAGCGGCGAAGGCGCCGCTATCGTCGCCGAAGAAAACCAAGCCTCCGGCTGTGGCCAGCACACCGCCCCAAGTACCGGCAGGGCCGGTTTGCGGAACCTCCCAGACGATCTTGCCGGTCTGGATGTCAATGGCGCGCAGAATTTTTTCGCCGGCCTCGCCGGGAACGCGCCGCGTGCCGCCGCCATAGAACGACTTGCCCGGTTCCCACCACGCCGAGGATTTGGTGTAGATGTTGCAGCGCTCGAGAGCCATCACGTAGAACAAACCGGTCGAGGGATTGTAAGCCGTAGACATCCAGTTGGAGGCGCCTTCGACCGACGGGCAGACCTTGACGCCGCCCGGGGTGGGCTCCGAGCCGGGCAGAACTTTCGGGCGGCCGTCCGCTCCGATGCCGCTCGCCCAGGTGAGCTTGTGGACGAACGGCTGCCCGAGCAGCAGCTCGCCGTTGGTCCGGTCGAGGACATAGAAAAAGCCGTTGCGATTGGCCTGCGCCAGCAGCTTCCGCGGCCGGCCGTGAAACTCGGCGTCGATCAGCATGGGCGTTTCGGTGGCGTCCCAGTCGTGCAGATCGTGGGGAGTGAACTGGTAATACCAACGAAGCTTCCCCGTCTCGGGCTCGATCGCCAGCACGGAGCTGGAATAGAGATTGTCTCCTTTGCGCTCGTCGCCGTTGTAATCGGGGCAGGGATTGCCGGTGGGCCAATAGATCAGGTTCGTTTCGGGATCGTAGGTCCCGGTGAGCCAGGCGGCGGTGCAGCCGTGCTCGATGGCCCGGCCGCCCCAGGTTTCCGCGAGCGGCTCGCCGGGCGCGGGCATGGTCCAGAAGCGCCAGGCGTGCTCGCCGGTGGAAACCTTGTAGGCGTCAACGAAGCCGCGCGCACCCTCGTCGCCGCCGGAGGTGCCGGAGAGCACCAGGTCCTTGACCACCAGCGGCGCGGAGGTGGCGCCGTAGTGCTGGCGGTAGTCGGCCATCTCGACGTCCCACAGCAGCTCGCCGCTGAAGCGGTTGAGCGCGAGCAGGTGCGCGTTGTCGGTGACCATGAAAAGGCGGTCGCCCAGCACGGCCACGCCGCGATTGATGGCGCCCGCCGCATCGCCGATAACGCCCTTGGTGAGGGGGCGGGCGTAATGCCAGATCTGGCGGCCCCGGCGCGCGTCCAGGGCGAAAGCCTCATTGGCGGTGGTCACGTACATCACGCCGTCCACGACCACCGGCGTCACTTCCAGGCGGCGGGCGTTGGGTATTGTAAAGATCCACCGGGGCGCGAGGCGGGCGACGTTGCCGGTGTTGATCTCGTTGAGCGGGCTGTAGCGGTTGCCGCTTAAGTGGCCGTGGTAGGTGGGCCAGTCGCCCGGCTGGGGTTTCACTATGTCTGAGAAGGATAGACCCGCGGCGGGCTCGGAGGCCCTCAATGGAGCGGCGGCGCTGTTTCCGCCGAGCCGGCTGAGATAGGCGACGAGATCGCGCACCTCATCCGGGCTTGCCTCCACGGGCGGCATCAGCGATTTCGGTTCGTGAACCTCCTCCGCGATCTGGTCCTTGGAGAGCAAGTGCAGTGCGCCGCTGAGATCCTGCAACTGCAAGTCGTAGTTGCTTTCATTTTTCGCCAAGCCGCGCAGCGTGCGGCCGTCGCGCAGCCGCACGGAAA
>DASQHK010000550.1:0-2670 GCA_035632135.1 Bryobacterales bacterium | reverse complement strand
ACTCCGAACCCGCCTAGTATAACGGTTTCGGGCCCGCGCGGGGCTGCTGCCGCCGCTCAGATGCGGTGGAAGGCCTTGAGAATTTCCTTCATGCTGTACCGCAGCACGATCGGCCGTCCGTGGGGGCAGCTCATGGGGCAGTCGGTCTTCGCCAGCTCGTCGAGCAGCCACTGCATCTTGCGCCCGTCGAGCGGGGTGTTGATCTTGATGGCGGCGTGGCAGGCGACCGAGGCGGCCACCTTGCGCTGGAGGTCTTGCGAGGAAAGGTTGCGCAGCTCGGCCTCCGGCGTGTCGAGGATCTCGTGCAGCAGCTTCTCAATTTCCTGTGCGGAGAGGCCGGCGGGGGCGGCTTTCACGGCCACGGTGCCGCGGCCGAAGGGTTCCATCTCGAATCCGGCGGAGTTGAGCTCCTGGGCCAGGTGAGTGAAATTGATCTGCTGCTCGGCCGTGAGGCGAATCACCATGGGCATCAAAAGCTGCTGCTGCTCGACTGCGCCTTGTGCGCGCGCCCGCAGGACCTTCTCGAACAAGATGCGCTCGTGGGCGACGTGCTGGTCGATGATCCAGAGGCCGTCGGCGCTGACGGCGACGATGAAGCTTTCGCGCACCTGGCCGAGCGGCCGCAGTTCGCCCACTGACGCGAGCGTCTCAATCTGGCCCGCGGGGGCGGCGGGCACGGGTAATGGCGGCTCCGCAGGGCCGAACTCAATCGGCGGTGAGCCGGCGAAGTCCAGCCGGCCCGGGGGTGAAACGTTGGGCCGCAAGGCAAAATCCGAAGTCGGCCGGGAGGCGTCGGATTCCATTAGCAGCATGGAGGCTTCCGAATAAGGGACCGCCACGGCGGGCTGCGCCGGCGTCGGGGGCGTCACATCCGGGCGCGGCGAAACGGGAAAGCTTGACACCGGCTTGCTCTCCACCAGCCGCGCGCGCACGGCGTCGCGCAGAAAATCGTGCACGAACGACTGATGCCGGAAGCGCACCTCGATCTTAGATGGATGTACGTTGACGTCCACTTCGTCGAACGGCGTCTCCAGGAACAGCAGCGCGAAGGGGTAGCAGCCGGCCGGCATCAGGTTGTGGTACGCGCTCGAAAGAGCGTGCAGCAGCAGGCGGTCGCGAATCAGGCGCCGGTTCACGAAAATGTAGATGGAGTTGCGATTCAGCTTCTGCACCTGCGGCCGCGACACGAAGCCCGTGAGGCGGAACGGCTTCGGCTCCAGCGGTTCTGTGGCTTGCTGGGCGGCCGCCACGGCTTCCGACGGCGGCGCCCACGGCGGAGCCACCACGAGCTGCTTCTCGCAGACGCCGAGTGGCACCAGCTCTTCCAGCAACTCGGAGCCGAAAACCTGGAACACACGCTCGCGCAGCGTCTCGACCGGCGTCACGTGCAGCAGCTCGCCGCGCGGCGTGGCCAGATGAAACGTCTTGTCGGGATGGGCCAGGCTGTAGTGGGTCACGAGCGAGGCGATGTGCGCCAGCTCGGTCTGTTCTGAGCGCAGGAATTTTCTGCGCGCCGGCACGTTGAAAAACAGGTCGCGGACCGTGATGGCAGTGCCGGCCTCGAGCGCCACTTCTTCCACCGTGAGCAGCTTGCCGCCGGCGATCTCCAGTCGCGTTCCGGTGGGCTCGCGCGCCGTGCGCGTCTCCAATTGCAGGCGCGCCACCGAGGCGATGGAGGGCAGCGCTTCGCCGCGAAAGCCAAGCGTGGCGATCGAGAGCAGGTCGGCGACGTCGCGGAGCTTGCTGGTGGCGTGGCGCTCGAAGGCCAGCATCGCGTCGTCGCGTAGCATGCCGGCCCCGTTGTCAGCAATGCGGATGAGGCGCTTGCCGCCGGCGTCGACCTCAATCCGCATCGCGCGCGCGCCGGCGTCGAGCGAGTTTTCGAGCAGCTCCTTGACCACCGAGGCGGGCCGCTCCACTACTTCGCCGGCGGCGATCTTATTTGCGACTGCGTCGGGCAGGATACGGATGAGGCCCATAAGACGCCGGGCGCAGGCCGCTGGGAAACGGCTCCCAGGAGCGCCGCCTGCGATCTACAGCCAGATTCTACCGCGCGCAGCAGCTTTCGCCGGCGATAAAGGCGGCGGGCGTCAGAGGCCGCTGGGCGGCGAAGTAATGCTTCTCGGTGAGGTTCTTGTAGACGTGTCCCGCAACCTCGGCGGCGCGCGGGCCGAAAACCGAGCGTCCGCCGCGCAGCAGGACCACCACCACGAGCTTATTGCCTAGATCGTTGTAAGAGGTAAACCAGCCCAGGCGGGCGCCATCCTGGCTGCACGTGCCGGTCTTGCCCATAATCGGATCGGCCGGATCATAAGCGCGCCGCGCCGTGCCGCGCTCGACCGCCGCCGTCATGCCCGGCAATACTTCCGGGATCAGCGGCCCGATGTCCAGGCGACGCTTCACCTTGGGCACGAAATTCTCAATCTCCTCCCGCGTGCGTGGGTACTGCAGGTAGTAGAGGGTGCCGCGGTTGGCGATGGCCGAGACGAAGGCTGCCTGCTGCAGCGGCGTGGCGGCGATCTCCTCGCCGAAACTGGTCATGCGGCCCACGCCCCCGAACTTCGGAGGCTTATCGGGAACGGTGCCAAGTTGCTCCCCGGGAATGTTCCAACCGGCTTTCTCCCCGAAGCCGAACAGCTTCACGTATTGCCGCACGCGCTGGAATCCGAG
>DASQHK010000549.1:0-4882 GCA_035632135.1 Bryobacterales bacterium | reverse complement strand
CTTGCAGCGCACCATCACCCAGCAGGAAGGCGCCGCTCCGCAGGCTGAGAACGTTTCCGGGCTGGTGGCGGGCCGCGACTGGCTGTTCGCCGACAATAACTATTACATAGACACATCCCACGTGGTCAGCGTGATCCGGCTGTGCCTGGAATCGGACGACCCGGAGCTGTTGCGGCGGGCGCTCGAGCTGACCGATTACGGGGCGCGGCTGGGGCCGATGTTCCAGTATCGCGGCGAGCCCCCGTTCGAGGACGTGTACCACGACCACGCCATCTACCTCCGGGCGCTGCTCGGCGAGGACGTGGACGCGGCGGTCGTGCATTTCAAGAGGAAAGCGGAGGAGAGCGATCCCGACCAGGCCGGCGCCGCGCCGGCCCAGGTGCTGGTGGGGCTGCTCGCGCGCCTCCGGCGCTATGAGCAGGCCATCGACGTTTCCCTCACCCATCTGCGCGACGCCGATCCGAACCACCTCGCCTGCCCCAACGTCATCCAGCTTTGCCAGATGGCCGGCGACTACGCCCGCCTCACCCGCCTCGCGCGCGAGCAGGGCGACCTGCTGAGCTTCGCCGCCGCCAGAATGCAGGTGTAGATGGGATGTTAGCGAGACGCGCAACGTTACACGAACGAAGGTTCTATGAAGAAGGCTAGCCGCAAGTTCACCAACGATATCCGCCCGGAGTATGACTTTGCATCAATGAAGGGAGGGATCCGGGGTAAGTATGTCGCCCGATACCGCGCGGGGACCAACCTCGTGCTCCTCGATCCCGAGCTGGCCGAGGCCTTCCCCACAGATGCTGCCGTCAATCAGGCGCTGCGCGCGGTCCTCGATATGACTAAGGCTGTGCCGCTGCCTAGCAAGAGTATGCACGCGGCGCGCCACAAGGCAGCGCGGGGCTGATCCGCTGGTCGTTAGCTCCAGGTCCATCAGCCGGCCCATTGCTGCGGCCGTCCCTAGACGGTCCAGCCTACTTCGGCAGCAGGGCCCCGGGACGTTTGGCGATTTCCGGGAAAGCGGTGAGCAGCTTGGTATCGAAGGTTGCCAGTGGAACGCGTTCGCGGCTCGCCAACTCGACGAACAGCGTGTCGCAGACGGCGACGCCTGATGCGACGGCGCGGGAAAGCGCCCCCTGCCAAAGCTTCCTGCTCGGGACCGACCGGATGCCGAGACGAGCCGCAAGGTCAAGCCGCTTCGGTCCGTCCGCAGCCGGCACCATCCCGGTACGAACCGCCATCCACACCACGTTAGCCAGTTCCGCCTCCCAGAGCGCGGGCGCGATCGGTTCACCCACCGCGTACCAGAACTGGCGTGCCTCGGCGACGAAAGGCAGCGTGCCGAGCAGGAAGTACGCCACCACGTTCGTGTCGACCACGGCTCTCACCCGCGGCCGGCTCCGATCCAATGCTCCACCTGTTCCGCCGTCGGCCGGCGAGGTTGCTTCGCCCAGGCTGCCTCAATCTGTTCGAGGATCGCACGTCGCTCGGCTACCCACTCCTCCAGGAGTTCTCGAACCTCTTGCTCCATGGAGTGCCGGTTTCTTCGCGCCAGCGATTTCAGTGACTTCACCACGCTTGGCCGGACGTTCCGGATGGTCAGGGTCGCCATACTGGCCTCCTTGCTAGCATTATGCTAGCATACGAGGCGCTTGGCGCGGGCTGCGCCTGGCGCGCAGGCCGTTTGGCTCCCGGCAAACCAGCGTCGTCCGAGCCGTCCCGCGTCCGCCGGGAGCGGGGCCCGTTGTATTGGGACGCTCGCGCGTGCTAGATTGCACTCCATGAAATTTCTCACATGGCGTTTCTTGCAGGCAGTGTTGTGGCGCAGCGCGGCGGTGTGTGTTGGCGCGGCGTTGTGTCTCCCGGCGCGTGGCCAGATTTTTTCCTTCAGCCGCGAGGAGATGATCGAGTACACGTCCCAGAACCCCTTCGACCGCTTCCCGGATGGGCGGCCCAAAGTGCCCGACTCGATTCTCGAGCGCGTGAAAGGGCTCTCGGTCGAAGAGGCCTGGGGACTGCTACGAAACAAGGGGTACCACTTCCAGTCCTCCACCTCGTTCCAGATCCTGCACCCGGGCCAGAAGCTGGTGGGGCGCGCTTTCACCGCGCAGTACCTGCCGCTGCGGCCGGACCTGGCGGCGGTGATCGACCGCAAGGCCAAGGAGAAGGGCTTCCCGACCGGCGTGAACCAGCGCGTGATCGACTACTTGCAGGTGAACGACGTGCCCGTCGTCGACCTGATGGGCGCGGCCACCGGCCACAACTTCGGCGGTGACAACTTGCAGGCCGCGGTGGCCGGGCGCACCCGCACCGGCGCGGTGATCGACGGGACGATCCGCGACCTCGACGGCATCTTCGACCTGCCCTCGCAAATCTACTTCAAGGCTCCGAACCCGGCGGCGGTGAGCGGCGTCGTGCTGGCGGGAACCAACATTCCGGTGCATGTGGGCGGAGCGATCGTGATGCCGGGCGACGTGGTGCTGGGCGACCGCGAAGGGGTGATCTTCATCCCGCCGCAGCTTGTCCAGCAGGTTGTGGATGAGGCCGACCTGACCCACATCCACGACGACTGGACCAAGGAAAAGTTCCTCACCGGCAAGTATAAAGCGAGCGAGCTGTACGGCGGGCCGCTCTCGCCGGAGAACCAGAAGGAGTTTGACGCTTACAAGAAGAAGCGCCTCGAAGAACTCCGGAACAAGAAGTAGGGCTCTCGCGATGAGCCGGCGCTCCGCCGGGGTCGTGATCTGCGGCGCAGGGATGGCCGGGACCGCCGCCGCTTACCACCTGGCCGTGAAGCGGCGCGTGCGGGACGTCGTGCTGGTGGAGGAGCGCGAGCCGCTGACGCTCACCAGCGACAAAGGCACCGAGGCGTATCGGAACTGGTGGCCCGACGAGACGATGCTGCGCTTTATGAACCGCAGCATCGACCTCTTGGAGGAGCTGGCCGCCGAATGCGCGAACGAGTTCGAGCTGAACCGGCGCGGCTATGTTTTTTTTGACCGCCGACCGCGCGCGGGCAGCGGCGATGCTGCAAACGGCCGCCGCGATCTGCCGCCTGGGAGCGGGACCGCTGCGAGAGCATCCCGGGCCGGAGCCATGCCGGCCGTCGCCGCCGGATGGTTTTCGCGGTCTGCCGGACGGCGCCGACCTGGTGCGCGATCCCGACCTGATCCGCCAACAGTTTCCATTTGTGGCTCCGGATGTGGCGGCGATGCTGCACGTGCGCCGCTGCGGCTGGCTGCGCGCGCCGCGGCTGGGGCGGTGTCTGCTCGAGCGGGCGGTCGCGAGCGGAGTGCGGCTGGTGCGGGATCGCGTGGTGTCGGTCCAGACCGCCGGCGGCCGCGTGCAGGCCGTCACGCTCGCGTCTGGCGGCAAGATTAACACCAGAGTGTTCGTGATCGCCGCCGGGCCGCGCTTGCCACAGGCCGGCGCGATGCTCGGGCTGGATCTGCCGGTGTTCTGCGAGCTGCACGGCAAGATGGCGCTCGAAGACCGCCTGGGCGTCATCCCGCGCGACGCCCCGCTGATGATCTGGAACGACCCGGTGCGCCTGGACTGGAGCGAACTGCAGCGGCCAGAGTTTCCGGCGGGCGTTCATTTTCGGCCCCGCGAGCAGGATGGCAAGCCGGTCTTGCTGATTATCTGGACCTACGACGTGAAGCCCGTGGCGCCGGCGTTTCCCCCGCGCTTTGACGCCCATTACCCCGAGGTGCTGTTGCGCGGCTTGGCGAGGATGGTTCCAGGACTGACGGCGTACTTCGGCCAAGGCGCATCGGGCCTCGTCGACGGGGGCTATTACTGCAAGACGCGCGAAAACCGGCCGCTCATCGGGCCTCTGCCGGTGGAGGGCGCCTTCGTCATCGGGGCGCTCTCCGGCTACGGCATCATGGGATCGCAAGCCGCGGCCGAACTGCTGGCCGCGCACGTCACGGGCAGCGCACTTCCCGATTACGCCCCGGCGTTTCTGCTCCGCCGGTACGAGGATCCGGGCTATCAGAGGCGGCTGCCGGAGTTGGAGGCATTGGGCGGGCAGTTGTAGCGCTGGCGGATTAGGCCCGTGCCCTTGCGCGATTCCTCAAGAATCGCAGCCGGGACCGCCAGGCGCTCCGCACTCCTTCCACAGCTTCTCCCAATTCCAGATCCCGTACCCCACGTCCTTCGGTAACGGGAATCCGAGCTGATGCGCGAGCATACACACCTGCCCGCGATGGTGGGCTTCGTGAGAAAGCATGTAGCACAGCATTTCCAGGCCAGCCGGCCAGGGCCGAGCCCAGCCGTCTCGGCGAAACTTCTCGACGCGGCCTCCGCCACCGCCGAGCGCTGCAGCGAGCATCTCCGCGCACCGAGCGGCGCTTTCCGCCAATCCCGCACGGGCCTGCTGCGGCGTGCAGTGCGCGCGGTGGAGCTGTCGTGGAAACTTCAGGTGCGGAGCTGTAAGCCTGACCCACTTGGAGCGGACATTGTGCATGTGCGTGAAGATCGCCGCAATGGTGCGGGCCTTGCCGGGCGGTTTGGCTCTCCAGGCGGCAGGGTCCAGATGCTCGATGAGAATCTGGTTCATGCGATCATTGGCGGCAAAGATCTGGACTGCGGCTTGGCCGAGTTGAGTGTGAACCTTGTGTCGACGCGTGGCCACGGCTCCCTGCTCCTTGACTCATAATATTCCGGGCCGTCGGCGCGCGTCACGGGCAGTGCGCTCCCGGATTACACCCCGGCTTCCGCCCAACGCCTCCCGCGCCGCGGCGTGCTCGGGGTGCGACATACTTGCGGGCATCCGGAAAATCCCGATGCTGAGCCGCGCGCGAAGCAAGCGGTCTTTCCCAAGGCGGCAGCAGGCCACTGCCTGACGGTCGGGGCTCCTTTCTTGTCGCACACCCGCCTGCTTGCCCGC
>DASQHK010000548.1:0-11234 GCA_035632135.1 Bryobacterales bacterium | reverse complement strand
CGATCAGCCCGATCCGCCGCTTCTCAATCTCCTTCCGCATCGGCTCCGGATCGGCGAAGCTGGCCTCCAGGCTCGCGAAGTTGGTTTCAAAACCCGCGTATCCCAACGCCGCCAGATCATCCAGCACCGAGAGCAGCTTCGCCCGGTCCCGAATCGGCGAGCCATAAGCGCGCGTCTGGCATCCCAACCGGACGCCTTCCGCCGCCGCGCCGCTCCGCGCCAGCGCGGCCCCCAAAGAGACAAGGAAAAACTCTCGTCGCGTACTCATAGCATTGCCATCTTACCAGCGCCGCGCCCCGCACACGAAGTTCGCCGCCCGCCGGTCCTCGCCGTTGTCGCCGGCCGTCCTGCCTCCGCGGGAAGCCCCTGGGCGCCTTGCGTGTGCTCGAATCATCGGGTTTCGCATCGCGTCTGGCGGATCAAAAACAGGCAGAAAGGTGTATGATCGGAAGCGCTCGGGATTGTCGGATGGAATGCCCGCCCGACAACTGGAGGATGACCGCCGTGAAGAACATGGGAAAGAAGCTGTCTTGTTTCTCTCTGCTGGTATGCCTGATTCTTAGCGTCGCCGCCGTCGTGGGCCAGACGCCGAAGCCCAAGCGCATCAATCGGGCGATCGAACTGCTCGCGGAGGGCCAGCCGATTTACTACACCGGCTCGCACTCCGGAACCGCCGGCACTTTCGAGCAGGGCGTCAAAGACGCCCAAACCTACGCCGACTACATCAGCTACGACATGGAGCACGCCCCCTTCGACGTGAAAGGGCTGGCCGAATACATGCGCGGTCTGGTGAAGGGCGGACCCACCAAGAGCGGCCATCGCACGCCGGCCGTCATCGTCAACGTCCCAGTTGACGGCCTCGACGAAGCCGCCGTTCACGCCAACGCCTGGATGTTCCAGCAGGTGCTCGCCACCGGCGTTCACGGCATCCTGCTCTGCCATGCGGACGACCCCGGCGCGGTCCGGGCTTTTGTCGAAGCCGTGCGCTTTCCCAATCGCGAACAAGGGGTAGGTCAGGACGGGCTTAAGGACGGACGCCGCGGCGTGCATGGCGCGCCGACCGCCGCCGCGATCTGGGGAATCTCGACCGACGAGTACATGCAAAAAGCGGATACGTGGCCGCTCAATCCCAACGGTGAGCTGCTGCTGGGCCTCAAGATCGAAGACAAGTACGCGCTCGCCAACGCGGAAGAGAGCACCAGGGTTCCCGGCATTGCTTTCGCCGAGTGGGGTCCCGGCGACATGGCGCTCTCGCTCGGCGTCCACTACTCGGGACGAGGACCGATGCCGGCCGCGATGCAGGAAGCGCGCGCCAAGGTGTTCGCGGCGTGCAAGGCGCACAAGCTGTTTTTCCTGAATTCGATGAACCCCAACAACATAATCGACATGATCAAGGAAGGCGTCATGATCGGTCCGGCGAGCCCGCAAGCCGCCGAAATGGGCCGCAAATTCACCAAGCGGACCATGCCGTGGTAGATCATGCCGTGGTAACGCGGATCGCCACTATCCTCACTCCGAATCAGAAGGGAGAAATTCCATGAAGACCAAGCCATCTGCCGTGAGCAGGAGGCGTTTTTTGCAGAGCGCAGCGATCGGCCCGGCGCTCGGCGGCCTTGCCGCTGCTGCGCCCGCCGCAGCGGCCGCGCACAAGACAACCGCCACCGCCCGCAGCATCTACGACGAACTCGGCGTCCGCACGCTCATCAACGGCCAGGGCGTGGTCACGTTCTATTCCTGCACTCTGATGCCGCCCGACGTGCACCGTGCCATGGAGCGCGCCTCCGAGCACTACGTGGAGATCGTCGAGCTGCAGCGGGCCGTGGGAGCGCGTCTCGCCAAGTTTGTTGGGACCGAAGCGGCCATGGTGTGCAGCGGCTCGGCCGCCTGCATTGCGCAAGCCACCGCCGGCTGCCTCGCCGGCATCGACCCTGACAAAATCTTTCGCCTGCCCGACACCGAAGGCATGAAGAACGAAGTCATCATCACGCACCGCAGCCCCTGGGACCGCGGCATCGCCCTCACCGGCGCGAAGCTCGTCATCGTGCGCAGCCTGGACGAGCTGGAATCGGCCATCAATGACAAGACGGCCATGATGGAATACACCTACGGCGAAAACGGCCCGGTGAAGCTCGAAGACGCGATCGCTATTTGCAAGCGCCGCGGCGTGCCCCTCATGCTCGACGGCGCCGCCACCTGCCCGCCCTTCGAGCGGCTCAAGACGCTGGCCTCCTATGGCGCCGACCTGTTCTGCGTCAGCGGCGGCAAGGGGCTGCTGGGGCCGCAATGCAGCGGCATTCTCTTCGGCCGCAAAGATCTGATCGAGGCCGCGCTGCACAACGGCTCTCCGTACGAGGGCTCCATCTGCCGCCCAATGAAGGTCGGGAAGGAGGAAATTGTCGGCGCCCTGGCGGCTGTCGAATGGTCCTCCAAGCGCGACTATAAGGCCGACTGCCGCGTGTGGGAGTCTCGCTTGCAGTACATTGCCAAAACCGTCAACGCCATTCCCGGTGTGGAGGCTGAGATTTACTACCGCAAACAGGGCAACGAGGTCCCGCACCTCGCCGTGCGCTGGGACGAGGATGCCTTCGGCTTGACCAAGCAGGACTGCATCGAAGCGCTCCGCAATGGCGAGCCGCACATCGAGGTCTACAACGGCATGGGCCGCGAGCTGGTCAGGCGTCAGGATCCGCAGCCGAAGCAGGAGCGCCGCTCCGGCGATGCCAACTACGTGATCTCCATCACCTCGAACACCCTTCAGCCCGGAGATGAAAAACTGGTCGCGGCGCGCCTCAAGGAGATTCTCAAGCCCGCCTCCGACCGCGCGCGGCGCGGTTGATTCGGCATTGTCAATCCACCGCAGGCGCGGTTTTCACGTACCTGGCGACGTCCTCGTGCGTGGCGAACCACACGCCCGGCTTCGACTTCATGTAGGCGATCAGTTTATCCAGCCACAGGGCGCGCGAGCGGTGGCCGGTGTAGAACGGGTGCATCGTGAGCACGAACAGGCCGCCCTCCTGGTAGGCCACATCGAACTCGTCGCGGTAGATGCGGTCCACCAGCTCCGGCGACGGCAGCGAGCCGTTGGCCGCGCCAAAGTAAGGCGCGTCGTCCAGGATGCGCTCGATCGGCAGCTCGACGACGCCGGTCGATTTTCCGTCCATCGAAATATCATACGCGTCGTCGCTCGACATGAGGCTGCTGTCATACAGAAAGCCGGCGTCCTTCACCTGCTTCATCGTGTACGCGCTCATGGCCCACGACGGAGCGCGATAGCCGACCGGCTTTTTCCCCATGGCCTTGGTCAGCAGCTCGATCGACTTGTTCAGCAGTTCCTGCTCCTTGGCCTCGTCGTTAAGCTCGACCAGGTTCTCGTGAATCCAGCCGTGAATGCCGATCTCATGCCTCCCCTTCGATTGAATCGCCGGAATCATCTCCGGGTTCAGCGCCGCACTCACCGCCGGAATGAAGAAGGACGCCGGCATGTTCTCTTTGTCCAGGACTCGCAGGATGCGCGGCAGCCCGTCAATGGCGCCATATTGTCCGCGCGTCATCGGCTCGGAGCCGGGAGTGCCGCGCGCCAGCGTCGTCGTAGAGTTATCCATCTCGAAGCTCAGCGCCACGGCCACACGAGCGCCATTCGGCCATTTCTTGGGCTTGAGGCGCTTGCCGGCGTATAGGTGCTGATACTCGGCCCTCAATTCATCCAGGCTCAGGTTCAGCCCCGGAAACGCCTTCGGCGTCGGCCGCGTCTGCACCGCGCTCGGGCCAGACGTACAGCCGATCAGAAAACAGACGCTGAGAATGACGGACGCGCCCGCTATCGAAGTAAGGATGTTCCTCACCGATCACCTCCTGATAACCTTGCTCAAATGATGCTCAACGGAAAAGATGCCCATCGCAAGGATGACAGGGAGTCTAGCCCGCGCACCGAGAAGAAAGCAAGCTGCCAGCTACTCCAAGGTCACCGACTTTGCCAGCCGGCGCAGGCGGGCAACGAGAATGTTAAGATCTTCCATGCCGCACGCCGAGGCTCCGCCGGCGGCGAAAACGCAGAAGCTAGATAGAGGAAGAGGCAGGCAGATGAATATGAAGCGCAGAAACTTTATCCAACTCGCTGTGGCAGGTGCTGCCGCGGCAGACCCCCCGGCTCAGGCGGCGCCGAAAAAGTCTTCCCGCCCCGTCTTGTTCACCGCCGGAACCCAGCAGGGCCATTCTCCCGAGCTGCTGCGGGATATGGCGGCGTTCGGGCTCAAGCGCATTTGCAGCGGGGAACCGTCCCAGCACCTCGATGAGAAGTGGTCGGTCGACGGCCTGTCGCGCTTGCGCGAGCAAGTCGAGTCGTTCGGCATCAGTCTCGCCATGGTCCCGCTTCCCATGGGCTCGGTCACCATCAACAAGAATAGTCACGCCAATATCCTGCTCGGCAAAAGCCCGGAGCGCGACCGCGAGATCGACGAGATCTGCCAGATGATCCGCAACGCCGGCAAGGCGGGCATTCCGGCGGTGAAATACAACCTGACTTACCTCGGGGTAGTCCGCTCCGAAGCCACGCGCGGCCGTGGCGGCGCGCTCTGCAGCACTTTCGTCTATGACAAAGCCAAAGTAGACCAGCAGGTTTTCGAGCTGGTCAAGGCGGACGACGACACGATGTGGGAGCGCATCGAGTACTTCCTGAAGCGCGTCGTTCCCGTCGCCGAAGACGCCAAAGTGAAGATCGCCTGCCACCCGAACGATCCCGGCATGCCGAAAGGCGGATTCCGCGGCGTGCCTTCCGTGCTCAGCTCGGTGGAAGGCCTGAAAAAATTCGTCGCGCTGGTCCCCAGCCCCTACCACGGCTTGAATTTCTGCCAGGGCACGGTCAGCGAACAGCTCGACGATCCAAGAAAGGAAATCCCCGACGTCATCCGCTACTTTGGATCGCGCAAAAAGATCTTCAACGTGCACTTTCGCAACATCAAAGGCCACCGCCTGGATTTCCGGGAGGCGTTTCCCGACGAGGGTGATGTTGACTTTCTGGAGTGCGCTCGAGTATACCGCGAGGTCGGCTACGACGGCATGCTCATGCCCGACCACGCCCCGCGCATTCCAGGGGACAGGACCGGGCTAGCCTTTGCCTTTGAAATCGGTTACATCCAGGCCGTCATCCAAATGGTGAAAAGCGAGGCCTAGCTGGAGATAGGCCACCACAGGTGGACGGCCCCCCATAGCGCCCAGGCGGCAACCGCCGAAAGCATCAGGGAAAGGCCAACTTGCGATAGACCAAGGAGCATGATTCAAGTGGCTTCTAGCCCAGAATCCACCCCCTCCGAACCACCCCAGAGGCCAGGACCGGAGCGATTGTTGCGCGGGCGAGCGCCCTTTTTCATGCTTTCGGCTCGGCCACAAAACGATCCTGCGAAGACTCCGCCAAGGACTGCGCCAGCGGCAGGCGGACGAAAAAGGTGGCCCCGTGGCCCGGCTCCGACTCCGCCCACATCTCGCCGCCATGATCGATCACCGTCTGCCGGGCCAGGGCCAGGCCGAGACCGGTACCATTTTTCTTCCCGGCGCTGGCGAAGGGCTGGAAGAGCCGGTCGCGGATTTCGGGGTCGATGCCCGGGCCGGTGTCGGCCACGCGCACGGTGATCGACCCCGCCTCCGAGTGGGCCTCGATCAAGACGCGGCCTCCGTCGGGCATGGCCTCCAGCGCGTTCGCCAGCAGGTTGGCGAAAACGCGCTCGAGCCGCCGTGGGTCGCCGGTTACCAGAGCCTCTTCCGGCGCGGACACGGCAATTTCCACTCTCTGCGTCTCCGCCGCGCTGCGCAGCGGATCGACGGCGCCCTGCACGATGTCCGCCAGCAGGCACTCCTCGCGCGGCACATCTGTCTTGCCACGGCCTATGTTGAGCAGGTCGTCGAGCAATTGCTGGATTCGCCGCGACGCCTTGTAGAGGTTCGCCGAGAGGCGCTTCTGCTGGTGCGAGGGCAGGTCGGTGTGCAGCAGCATCTCGCTGCCCCCATAGATGGCCGCCAGCGGGTTGCGCAGGTCATGCACGATGGAGCTGGCAAGGCGCCCGATCGTGTACAGCCGCTCGTTGCGAATCAACTCCTCGCGCGCGCGGCGGATGGAGGAGCACATGTCGTTGAATGTCTGCGCCAGGCGGCCGATTTCGTCGTTCGAGACCGGCTCGACGCGGTAATCGTAATTCTCGCGCGCCACCTCGGCCGCGGCGTGATCGAGCGCCTCGATCGGCCGCACGATGCGGCGCGCCAATACGTAAGTGACGAAGAAGCTCAGTCCCAGGCTCACGATCCAGATAGCAGCGATCTGGCGGCGCAGCGCCGCGTAGCCGGCCGTGGCCGCTTCGAGCGATCGCAGCACGCTCAGCGAGCCCACCCGGCGCCCCTCCACGTCGAGCAGTGGCTCGGAAAGCTCGATGTAGTTCATGCCGGGCGCCGCGATGGGCTCCGGCGCCCCGGCCGGCCGCCGCCCCACCAGCCGCAGCAGCGGCGCGGTGCTCGCGCCGAGCGTGGAGGCGAACGGGCGCCCGCCGGAGGCAAACAGAAAGTCGCTTCCCGTCGAAAGCTTCAACTGCTCAGCCACCGTGTCAGTCACTTCGAAGCCGGTGAGCAGAACATTGATCAGCGCCAGCCCCGCGCCCGACTGCACATACACCGGCGTCACCACAAACTGGTACAGCCGGTCCTCCACCAGGTCGAAGCCGCTCCGTTGCAAAGGAAAGTGCTGGCGCGCCTCATCCACAAGCGCCAGGTGGTCGGGAGCCGTGACCAGGCCGCCGGCGGCGGCCAGCCGCGCTATGACCCGGCCCCGTGGATCGGTCACCAGCACCAGCCCCCGCTCCCCCAGCTCCTGCTTCAAGTTTCGCAGCAGATCGCCCGAGGTATCGGCGATGGTGGCGGCGTCGCCCGTGCCGAAAGCGGCGCGCACTTGCGGGGCGCTCGATATCTGCGCGCTCAAGGTTTCGAGGGCCCGCGCCCGCTCCTGCCACAGCGCGCGATATGCCTGTAGGCTGGTAGCGACTTCGGCCGTCAGTTGTTTCTCCGTCTCATTTACCAGATGGTGGGAAACAATCCAGCCGGTGGCCGCAAACAGCACGGTGATGGCCACCGAGGTCGAGAGCCAGATCTTGGTCAGCAGCCGCATGGCTTATTCCCGGCTGCCCGGATAGAACACGTTCTGCTCCGGCGCGGGCGGATAGTCGTGGCCGTACTTGTTTTTGTGGGGAAGCGCCAGATAGCCCTGCTCGGAAACCCGCAAGTCGGCCAGCAGCAGCCCTTCCGGGCTCAGCGTGATCTGCCGCTCCAGCTTCGAGAGCACTTCGCTATTGCTGCGCTCGTGCCAGACTTGCAGCTTATAAACGCCTTCCGGCGCTTCAATGCGGAAGCGGCCGTCGGACTTGGTCACGGCGAAATAAGGCGTCGGCAGCACGGCCACCACCGCGCTCATGGTGGCGTGGATGTTGCAAAACACCCGCACCATCCCCGGCCGCCGGAACATCACTCGCCGCGAGGTCTGCGGCGCGTAGAGGTGCACGTCGAAGATCTGGCCGTCGTAGTTGGAAAAAGCATTGTGAAAAATCGGGTCGTAATTGGGAAAATCCACCGCCGTGCCCGCCTCTACGGCCAGCACGTGCGGCACAAAGGTCTTGTTCTTTTGCGCCATCGTCGCGTGGCGGAAACGCGGCGCCGGAGGAACCACCGAAGGAGCCAGCGGCTCCAGCCACACCACCACTCCCGAATAGTCGTGGTTCTTCTTCACCGCGTGCAGCTCGGAGTTGACCAGCACGACGTTGCCGGTCACGGTCGCCGCGAGGGCACAGCGGGCGAAGAACAGAAAGAAGAGCGTCCTCAAATCTGTAACCCTCGAATGCCTCTATTGTAACTGAAAACTCTCACCGCAGAGGACTTCGTTTTCCCTCTGTGTTCTCTGCGTCCTCTGCGCTGAATCTAGAACAGATACGCCACGGCCAGATCGTAGTGATTATTCATAGGGTGCTGGCCCCCCATGAATTGCGTGCGGACCTTCGACGCCTCCACCCCCACCACCACGTTGGGCGCCAGGCGATAGAAAGCGTTGGCCGCATAGGCCAGGTTCTTGGCGATCCCGTTCGCCGGCAGGTCGCGGTTGTTGGGGTCGTCCTGGCCGCCGTACAGGTTGAAGCTCAGCCGCGGCGTGGCAATGAAAGTCACCTGCGCCCAGCCGCCGCGCGTGCGGACCGGAATCACGTGGTATTGCCCCGCTCCCGCCGGCAGAATCGTGAAGCCCTGCCCCGCGCCGCCGCCGCCGAGATTGGCGAGGTTTCGCCCGATAAACGCCGACCCGCTCAATTCCACGCGGCGGATCGGGTTGAAAAACCAGTCCAGCGAAAAGGCCCGCGAGGGCACCGAGGCGCCGGCGACGTGCGTCGTGCTCAAGTGAAACCCGGGAGCAATTTCCAGGCGGCGCGCGTCGTCGAAGTGGTGGGCGAGCTGGAACCGACCTTCGAGCGCCGGGCGGCTCTGTTCGAGCGTCGCAAAGAATTGCGGGTCAACGCGCGCCCCATCTTCATACGTCTCGGAGACGCCGATGCGGGCCTGCACGTCGTCGCTCGATCCCAGGCCCAGCCGCTGCTCGAAGCGCACCTGCGGCCGCCAGCGCCACAGGTTGCCGGCGCCGGTGAGCGGCGAAACACCCACTTGCGCCAGCGAGTTGGGCTCGCGGGGCGCAAAAATCGGCTTTTCCTGGCCAACCAGGAAGCCGCGCGTTTCCCACTGCCCTTCGATGAAGGCCGTGCGCAGCCGCACCTGGCTGCCGAGGACTTCATTGCTGCCGCCGTACAGATCCATCATGAACTCGCCGCGGAACTTGCCTCCGAGGATGGCCTCCGGGCCGTTGAACTGCAGGCCGATGACGCTTTGCCGCAGCGTTGCGCCGGAGTTGATCGGGCCGGGCGTTATCGAAGCGAACACCGGGTACCCAGCCGGGCCGGCGTTGCGCGAGTTGCGGAACGCGTTGAACAAGGCCATGCCGGTAAGCCGGATCGGCACGCGCTGCGAGCTTTCCACCTTCACCTCGTCCTGCTCCTTGAGCTGGCCCTCTTGAACCGCCGCTTTCTCTTCCAGTGCCTCGATGCGCTCGCTCTCAGAAAGGGGAGCGTTGGCCGAGGGGATCGCCGCGCTCGGCGCGCTCTCGGCGGGGCTTTTCGCGCCCCGCGGTGTGGCGCTCCCGGACCCACCCGCAGCCGCGAGGTGAAGCGCGGACCCTGGTTGCTCGAGCGCTTCTAGCTCACGCCGCAGCAGCCGCACCTCGTCCAGCAGCTCGGCATTTTGCCGTTCCAGCCGGTCCAGCCGCTGGTCGATCGAGCGGATCGCCGCGCCGGCCGGAGCCTGGCCGCGGTCGGGCCCTTTCTCCACGGCTGCGGCGGTTTGCGCCTGGCCCGGAACCAGCCCGGCCGCAAGAGCCGCCAGCAGGATTTTCGGAAGAGGAGAAACGATTTTCATGGGACCCCCGTCGGGATTGCTTGCATCTGTCGCCCCCCTGGGCGAGTCTGGTGTGGCGCGTCACCGTGCAGCGCGCTCTGCGGTTTCACTCGCATCCAGTGAGCCGCAACCGTGAGGGAGCGGTCTCCTGTGCGTCACGATTTCTGACGCATTGCGCTAGTGCCCCAGCAAATCCTGGATTCGCCTCTGGACCTCGAGCGCCGAGCAGGGCTTGGTGAAATAGGCGTCGGCGCCGAGGCCCCGCACGCGCTCCGAAGTGCGCGGGTTCGTGTCGGCGCTCACCACCACGATCGGCAGCAGCGCAAATCGTTTCTGCTCGCGCAAGCGGCGGATCAGCTCGAAGCCGTCCAAAACCGGCATGTCCAGATCGGTCACCACGGCATCGATGCGGTGGCCGTTCTGCGGCGCTAGGTATTCGAGCGCCCGCCGGCCATTGGGCACCCGCACCACGCTCACATCGGGGATGCTCGACAAGGCGATTTCGAGCGTGGTCGCCGCTGTCTCGGTATCCTCCACGATCAGGATATTTCTCGTCATAACGGCTGCGGCGCACTCGCACGGTCCACTTGATTTTCGTAAACGCGAGCCTGCCGGGCGCCGGCGGCCTTGTTAACTTCGTGTAAAAACACCGTCATCTCCAAGCCGGGCTCACGGCAAAAAGCGGTAGCCCACGCCGTGCACGGTCGTGAAATAGCGCGGCGCGTTGGGGTCCGGCTCGAGCTTTTGCCGCAGCTTCACCACGTGTATGTCCACCGTGCGCGTGTTGGGAAACGTGTCGTAGCCCCACACATTGTTCAGAATCATGTCGCGTGTCAGCGGGCGGTCTGGGTTCTGCAAAAAGTAAACCAGCAGGTTGTACTCCGAAGGCGTGAACTTCACCGGCTCGCCCCGCCGGCTCACCACGCGCCGGTCGAAATCCACCTCCACCTCGCCGAAGCGAGCGACCCTCTTGGACTCTCCGGAAGCCCGCCGCAGCACGGCGCGGATGCGCGCCAGCAGCTCCCGCGACCCGAAGGGCTTGGTGACGTAATCGTCCGCTCCGATCTCCAGCAGCAGCACCTTGTCGATCTCGTCGCCCACGGCGCTCAGCACGATGATCGGCGTGCTGAGCTGGGCCGCGCGCACCTGCTTGCAGATCTCCATCCCGTTCATGCCCGGCAGCCGCAGGTCCACCAGCATCAGGTCCGGCTTCATGCTCAGCGCCTTTTCGTAGCCCTCCCGCCCGTCGGCGGCCAGGTGCGCGTGAAAGCCTTCCTGCTCCAGCATGATGCCGATCGTGTCGCGAACGGTATCGTCGTCGTCAATCACCAGGATCGATTTCATCGGCTGGAATTGATTATACAGTGCGGTTGCGGCCCGCAGCCCGGCGGGTTGCCGCGCCCAACTAGTGCAAACCTGCGACACCGCTGAGGGTACACCGTCTATCGAAGGCTCTGAAACTCTTCGAGGCTGACGCCGAGCTGGCGGAGCATCTTGAAGACAGCGGCGGCCCGATCTCACGCCCGCCATGGAGAGGAATGGTGACGGCGCGCCCGTCCGGATGATTCCAGCGCTCGTGACTACCAGTCTGCCTTGTTTTCTGAAACCCCAGCGCTCGCGCTGCCTTTTGAAACTCGCGGGCCGTCGCGCTAGGCATTCACGATTTCGGTCGTATCGGCGGGCAGTGAGAGACCTCTTTCCCGGTACTCGTCGGCAATCATTCGGAACACATTCGCCAGTTCAACGAGCGCCTCCTCACGGGTTGGCATGAGGGC
>DASQHK010000547.1:0-5848 GCA_035632135.1 Bryobacterales bacterium | reverse complement strand
GGCAGCGAGATGGAGATGCTCACCACGGTCGGCGAGCTGGTCGGCTGCGCGCTGGTGCTGGCCCGCTTGGCCTCCGAGCAGCGCGAGGATACCTCGCACGTCGACCTGATCCTGGCTTCTCCGCCCCCGCAGCCCACCGGCCGCTGACAGCAGCGCTCATCGGCGAGGCGCCGCTTGGACCAATTGGCGGAGGTGGCGCGTTAATCCTGGCCGGCCGATTCCGGCGACGCGCCCAGCAGCAGCACGGCCATGCTCCCGTCCGTCTTGATCTGGTCACCGGTGGCGTTCTCCCCGTCTTGCGGCACCGCGGGCCGCTCCACCAGCGCCAGCCCGCTCACCTGCCCGGTCAGCAGCAAATCGTTGACCACCTTCGCCCGCTCGCGGTCGATCTCCGAATCGATCTTGTGGATGAATGTCCGGTTCTGCGCCGAAAACAGGATGTTGATGTCGTGCGTCGCCGCCGCCACCCATACCGGCTGCCCCGCAAACGTATCCGGCCGCTGCCAGATCCGGATGTGGTGCCGCTTGGCGAAGGTGTCGTTCTGTTTCTGAAAAACCACGGCCGGTTTTTCGCCGTCCAGCAGCAGTGTCGAGACCGGCGCCTGGCTGTACCCCCGGTTCTCGGCAATCGCCCGAAACGTCTCCAGCCCCGACTTGCTGTTGAGCGCCTCCGCCGTCGCCCAGCCCGCCGCCGTAAACGCCGCCTCCAACTGCTTTTTCGATCCTAGGAACATGAGGTTTGTGACGTCGGAAGGCTTCGACGGCTTCTCGGCCATCGTTTGAAACGGCTCCTGATCCACCAGCGCCGCCAGCGCATCCTCCTCTGCAATCGGTCCCGGCGCCGGGCCCCCTTTGATCGCGCTGCTCAACAGCAGCTTGCTGGTCAGCTCGAGCGTCATCTCCACGCCCGGCTCGTAGACGATGTCCACGTCCGCCGTCTTGGGGAGAAACGCACCCTTGGCCGCCTCCAAGATGGTGGCCAGCTCCTGGTGCTGGTCGCCCAGCTTCGCAACGCCCTTGTCGATTTGCGCCGCCACCTTGTCTGTCTGGGCCGACAGGGTTTCCGATTTCAGAATCCCCACGATCCGGCCTTTGTCATCCACCTTCTCGCGCGCGTTATCCACCGCGGCGATCTTCGCCGCAAACTTCACGGCCTTCTGTCCGGCCGCGCCCAGCTCGCCGAACTCGATGGCCAGCCCCGCCTGCTCATCCTCCTTCGCCGGCGTCGCTTCCGTGATCTTGCCCCGCAGGACGCTGCCCGCCGGAATCACCATTTGCCCGCCGGCCACCACCGGCGCCAGCACGATCGCCTGCACCGCATCTCCCGCCTTGGACTTGTTGCTCGCCACTTTGCTCTTGAGGCGGATCTCTATCTGCGTTCCCGCCGGCAACTCGGCCGCCGCCGCGGCCGCTATAGGCAGTAGTAATATGTAAACGATCGCTCCAGTTGTCAGCAGACGCGGCTTCGCCCTCATATGCCTCCATGATAAACTAAGCCGTCTGATGCGCAGCATTCTCCCCTGCCTCCTCGCGGCGGTTTTCTGCTGGTCCTGCACGCCCCTTGCGGCCGCCGAGCGCTGGGCCATCCGGTATTTCTACGACAAGAACGACTCCTCTCTCGCCTTCACCGACCTCCAGTTTCCCTCCGCCGCGAATGGCGTCGCGCTGGGCGTCATTACCGAGCGCAATCATCGCAAGCCGGTCGTCGTCCTCACCTCCGACGGCGGCCGCAGCTGGGAGATTCGGCCGCTGAAAGGAGCCGGCGTCTCCCTGTTTTTTCTCAACGAGCGCTTGGGCTGGCTGGTGGGCCAGAAGGGCAAGCTTTGGCAAACTTCCGACGGCGGCCGCACGTGGTCCGATGCCGCCGTGCACGGCGTCTCCCACGCCGAGCCCCTCCGCGTCTTCTTCCTGGATCAATCCCGCGGCTGGCTGCTGTGCACTGACAAGGAAGTTTACAGCACGGCGGACGGCGGCCGCTCCTGGGAGCTTCTTCCCGTTTCGCGCAAGCCCGACCTTCCCGACACCGATTCCGTTTACACGTGGGCGGCCGTCTCCAGGCCCGACAATTTCTTCCTCACCGGCTGGAGCCGCCCGCCCGAGCGCAAGTCCGCCCCGGACCCGACGCAGCCCGATTTCGTTCCCCTCATTCGCCACCCCACCACCGCCATCATCCTGCACACGCGGGACGGCGGCCAAAACTGGAACTCCTCGCTGCTGCGCGACGTCGGCGAGATCGCCCGTCTGCGCATCTCCCCGGCCGGTGAAGCTCTCCTGCTTCTCCACCGCCCCGACTCGGTCAGCGTACCTTCCGAGATCATCAGCCTTGATCTTAAAACTCTGCACGGCCAGCCCGTCTACGCTAACAAAGAGCGCTGGATTGCTGATGTGGCCTTCGCCGGGGCGTCCGCCGGGCACTCTCGCGTCCTCGCCGCCGCCGTCGAGCAAGAGGGTCGCACGGCGTTTCCCGCCCTTCCCTCCCGGCTCCGCATGCTCGAATCGTCCGATACCCATCACTGGACCGAAATGGAAGTGGATTATCGCGCCGAAGCCGCCAACGCCATCCTGGCCGTCCCAAATGCCGCTGACGCCTGGGTCGCCACCGACACCGGCATGATTCTCAAGCTGGTCAATGAGTGATTTCGCCCTATGACCTACGTTCCCCCCAAAGCCTATCGCAATATTCCTTTTCTGAATAGCGCTCCCGCCCGGCCGCTGCGGATTCTGGCGGAATACCTGGAGCCTTTTGCCCGTTTTCGCAAAGAGAAGATTCGCGACACGATCGTCTTCTTCGGCTCAGCGCGCGTTTGCGACCGCGAAACCGCCCTGCAAACGATCAAGAAAGCCCGCACGGCGCTCACCCGCCGGCAAGCCAATCGCCTGCTGAAGATGAGCGCTTACTACGAAGATGCCCGCGAACTCGCCCGCCTGCTGACCAAGTGGTCGATGGCGCTCTCCACCGAGCCGGCCCGCTTTGTGGTCTGCTCCGGCGGCGGCCCCGGCATCATGGAAGCCGCCAATCGCGGCGCGGCCGAAGCCGGGGGCCGGTCGATCGGCCTCAACATCAGTCTGCCTTTCGAGCAGCTCCCCAACCCCTTCATCAGCCGTCCGCTGAGCTTCGAGTTCCACTACTTCTTCATGCGCAAGTATTGGTTCGCCTACCTGGCCAAAGCGCTCATCATCTTCCCCGGCGGCTTCGGCACCTGTGACGAGCTGATGGAAATTCTCACCCTCAACCAGACCGGCAAGTTCAAGAAGAAAATGCTGGTGCTGATTTACGGCCGTAAGTATTGGGACGAGGTTCTCAGGTTCGACGCCATGCAGCGCCACGGGATGATCGACCCGCAGGACCGGCAGTGGATCCAGTACGCCGACAAACCCCAGGACGCGTTCCGCCTCATCAGCGACTGGCTGACGGTCAACTATCCGCCCAACGCCACGCCGCTGGGGGCGGGCGGGTGAACCCGCGGAAACCCGTTTCCCTGCGTTTTCTCGACGCTATTGGCGGGCGGGAGAGCCTATAATGGTGACTAAAATGACGACGTGACGTGAGGATCAGCAGCGTTCGTGAGTTCCGTGACAACGCCACGGGCCTTCTCAGGTCCAAGGATCCAATCCTGGTAACCCGCCGAGGCCGCCTTGCCGGAGTATTCTTTCCCTGGCCGGAGGGAACCCTGCCGATTGAATTGAAACGGGAGGTCTTCTCCGTTCTCGCCGACGAAGTGCGGCGCCAGGTGAAGAAGCGGGGCCTTTCGGAGGACGAGATCCTTAGAGGCTTCGAATCGTGGCGGAAGAGGCGGCGTGAGACTCGTCGCCGACGCTATGATTGAGTTTGAGGTCAAGCGTGTCAGCGCAAACACATCACTACCTCTCGCAAGCATTCCTGACGGGCTTTACGGATGATGACGGCAACATTTGGATGCTTGACCGCAAGACAAGCCGCATCTCTCTGACCGCGCCGAGGGTCATCGCCTCAGAGAAAGACCTCTACGCATTCACCGGTGCCGATGGCACAACGCGCCGTGACATCGAAACCAACCTTTTTAGGTTGGTTGACGGGCCGATCCGTCCAATTCTTCGGAAACTCGCAGCTCGACAGGACATGAGCGAGAAAGAACTTGCCGATTTGTCCCTGTTCGTTGGGTTTCTGAGAGTTCGAACTCCCGCCGGTATTGACGAGATCGAACAGGCATCTCGCGGCCTTGCGAACAGGGTGAACCCCTTTCGATCAAAGGAGTACGTAGAGGAGTGGATCAAGAATTACGAGAGAGACACAGGGCAGGCCGTGGGGATGGCAGCGGATGAGATCGTTGAAGTGTTCACGAGCGGGCGGTACCAAATCGTTCCCGAACGTGGGCATCTCCTTGTTTTGATGTGCAAGATGGGGCAGAAGCTCGCAATGCAACTGCGTGCGCTCGATTGGACATTCCTGGTTGCGCCCCAAGCGCGGCAGTTCATTGTTTCAGATTATCCTTTCGTCATCGTTCCACCTTCAGGGCACGACGGGGCGCTGACGGGCGTCGGCATTCTGAGTCAAGGAGCCGTCAAATACGTGGCGCTAAGTGCCAAGCTGTGCTTAAAGATGGGTGATGTCGGAACACGGGTGAGTTACCAGTCAGCTAGCAGTGCTGAGGTGCGGAGGATCAACTGTTGGACGGCACGAAACTCTGAACGTTTTGTATTCGGGGGTTGCGAAGCCCTGTTACAAAGGGTGATTAAGATAGCCAAGCTGCCGCCGGGCGAACAGAAAAGCGAAGTGGTGATTCGCGAGATTCCCCACGCCACCGATCCGACGCGCTCTCTTCTACACGTCTTCGCCCGGCCGAAGATTGCACCGGAACGGTCTTCCCAGTAGAGCTATAAGCTGGCCGCCTGCGGACCAGTTTCTTCCCCTGGGCGACGCGGTTTACGTGCTTCACGCGTTCCAAAAGAAATCGACGAAGGGAATTTCCACACCGCGACGCGACATCGAATTGATCAGGGAGAGGCTCAAGCGGGCCGTTGCGCTGGAATCCGAGCGGAGGGAAACGTGAAGAAAGATTACATCAAGGGGAGTGCGAACGTTTTCGCTGACCTCGGTTTGCCTGATGCCGCCGAGGCTCTCGCCAAAGCCGAGCTGGTCCGCCGGATCAATCGGCTCATTGAGAGCCGGGACCTCACTCAGGTACAGGCAGCCCGGATCCTCGGCGTAGATCAACCCAAAGTGTCAGCCCTGCGGCGAGGCGAGTTGGCGCGGTTTTCTTTGGAGAGACTGATGCGTTATATCGTGCTGCTGGGTCAGGATGTCGAGATCGTGGTCCGGGACCGCGAGCGGCCGAAGAGGTCTGCACGCCTGCGCGTTGCGTGAATGCCGCCTCGGACGCGCCTGGGCTGCGGCAATCGGCCAACCTGGGCTCGTGACATCCACGGTGGCCGAGATCACCGGAGCGCCGGCGCGAACGTGCCTCGACTGGGCGACCGATCATGCCGCGGAGTCTTGGGGCGTGATCTCGAAATCGGCCAGGACGCACATGGCACTCCAAGACGGCGGAACGGGCGTTACGCGGGCGAGTGGACTACTTTCCGAGTCGCTCGGACGCGAGTTGTTACAAACAGGCCGATCCCGGCTAGCCGCCCGTTCGCCCCTGCCAAACTGTGCTATGCTCTGGGTACCCTCGAGTGACGCGGGACGGGTCCCCGCATGAAGGGAGGCACCGAACATGCGCACAGTGTCGCAGCGTTTGTTTGTCCCTGTGTTTTGTCTGGCCTTCAGTGCCAGTATGCTCTTCGCCCAGCGGCAGGGGGGTGGCGCGCCGGCGGGCGGCGGTGGCGCGGGCGGCGGGGTTCCCACCGGCCCTAGTCCTGGCGGAAT
>DASQHK010000546.1:0-4670 GCA_035632135.1 Bryobacterales bacterium | reverse complement strand
CGCATACGCAGAGCGTTGACCACCAGCTCGCGGATGCGGATGGCGCCGTGCCCTTCCACGTTGGCCGGGCGGGTTTCCATTCGCGCAACGTGCGTCTGGCGCAGCCGAAGCTCAGCCGCGTCTTCGATGGTGACGATGCGCTCGTCTTCCGGAATGTAGCCGGAAAGAACGTTGAGCAGGGTGGTTTTGCCCGCGCCGGTTCCGCCGGAGATGACGATGTTCAACCGCGCCTTGACGCAGCACTGCATCAGTTGCAGCATGCCTTCGGTCAGGGCCAGCTTCTTGACCAGGTCTTCGCCCTGCAAGGCATCGCGGCCGAAACGGCGGATGGAGAGCAGCGGTCCGTCCACAGCCACGGGCGGGATGGCGGCGTTGACGCGCGATCCATCGGGCAGGCGGGCGTCGACCAGCGGCGACGACTCGTCCACGCGGCGGCCCACGCGCGACACCACCTTTTCAATGATGCGCAGCAGGTGGGCATCATCTTTAAACTCGACCGGCGTGCGGTGGAGTTTGCCGGCGCGCTCCACATAGACCAGGCGCGGCGTGGTGACCAGGATGTCCGAGATGGTCGGGTCGCGGAGCAGAGGCTCGAGCGGGCCCAGGCCGAACACTTCGTCCAGCACCTCCTCGATCACCCGGTCTTTTTCCATCAAGCTGAGCGGCGTCTTCTCTTCTTCGATCAGACGCGCCACTGCCGCGCGAATCTCCGCGCGGGCGCGCTCGCCGGCCATGGCCGAGAGCGCTTCCAGATTGATGCGATCGAGCAACTTGCGATGCAGGGCGAACTTCAGCTCCTGGTGCTCGGGCGTATAGCCCTCGGTGCTGAAGAGGCGGTTGACCCAGCCCGCTTCGCGATTTCCAGCTTTCTGTATGGATTCCGTCAACATGTGTTTGATCTCTTAGCTGAAGAGCGAGAATTTCTTCTTCCCGCCTTTCTCATCTTGAATTCCCGCCACCTTGATGGCCATGCGGCTGAGTTCTTTTCCCAGTTTGCTGTTGGGGGGCAGCAACGTTCCCTCCGAATAGGATTCGTAGAGCGACGGATAGTCGTTGGGCAGCGTGGCGAAAACCGGCAACGACATCATCTTTTCCAGCTCATCCGGAGTCACATCCAGCCGCTGCGGCATGCGATTCAAAACCAGCCGCAGACGCTCCCGTCCGTACCCCACATTGGAGAGCGTCTGGATGATCTGCTTGGACTGGTGCAGCGCCGGAACGTCCAGCGTGGTGACCAGGTAGGTCTCATCGATCTCCTCGAGCGAATTCATGGCCGTCAGATTGAGGCTGCGGCCCAGATCCACAATCGAGAAGTCGTACTGCCCGCGGCAGAAACTGAGCAGGTTCTGCAACTGCTCTTCATTCGGGGATTGCTTGGAGGCCAGAGCCTGGGGCGCCGAAATGATTTCCAGTCCGGGCATGCCGTTGGAGATCAGCGCGTTCCAGTAGCTCTGGTCCAGCCGGTGCAGATTGTTCAGGGCATCCAGCACCGAGTAAGGCGACTTCGTCTTCATCAGGAAGCGAACCATGCCGGCGTCCAGGTCCAGGTCCGCCAGCAACACATGCTTGCCCTGCCGGCCCAGTTCGGACGCGGTGTGGCAAGCGATGGTGGTGGCTCCGCAGCCGCCCTTGGCAGAGAGAAAACCAATGACCCTTCCCTTCTGCCGCAGCCGCTCGCGGGCCTTGTAGCGCTCGTGCGATTTGCGCTCCAGAGCCTGCTGTAAACTGGCGCTCACCGGGGGATGCAGGAACTCGTGAGCGCCTGCGCGCAGCGCCGCCAGGATCAACTCGGGTTCGGCGGTGTTATGGAGCGCGATGACCATGGGATCCGCGGTGCCCGCTTTGATGCGGCCCACCACGTGCTCCATCGGCTCGCGCAGCTTCATCACCTCAAGGATCATCACTTCGGGACGAAGCCGCTCTATCTTGTCCAGGAACTCCGACAAGCTGCCCAGCTCATGCTGTTCAATGAGCAGGCGGACGGGTAGCTCCTGCAATGTGGAGTGAACTTCGTCCCACAGTTCCTTGGTTTCGATGACTAGACCAATCGTTAGCGGATACACTTCAAGCCCTCGCAGCTAACGCCGCTTACTGTTGCGCTCCCGCTCCTCCTCCGCTCGTAGGCTGCGGCGACGCCGTTGCCGGCGCCGGCGCTGCCGGTGCTGGAGTCCCTGGTTGAACCGTTGGCGGCATGGGCTGCGGCGCTTGTCCAGGCGGCGTTAGCATAGGCACAAACTGGATCTGCGGCGCTCCCTGCGCTCCTTGTGGCGATGGCAAAGCTTTGTCGCTTTGAATCAGTTGTTCGATCGGAATGGTGTCTGAGGGCGGCTTCACAGGCACCGGGCCGGTGATCTCCATACCCGGGGTCTGCGGCGGCACCTTGGCCGTGCCCTTCATGAACTCCTTGGGCATCTTGATATCCGGCGGGGTCTGTCCCTTGGGGATCGGACGCACCAGTTGCGGCGTTACCAGAACCAGCAGCTCGGTGTTGTTGCGGGTCAGCGAACGCGATTGGAAGAGTTTGCCGATCAGCGGAATGTCGCCGAAGCCGGGAATCTTGGTCAGACTTTCGGTCAGCCGGTTGTCGAGCAGGCCGCCGATGGCGAAGCTCTGGCCCTCCTCCAGCTCGATCTCGGTCTGTACGCGCCGCGTGGCCAAGGCAGGAATCGTGAATCCCTGGAACACCAGGCCGTTGGCGAAATCTAGCGAACTGACTTCCGGAGTTACCTGCATCCGGATGGTGCCCCGCGGCGTGACCACGGGCAGGAAGTTGATGCGCACGCCGAATTCGCGGAACATGATGGTTACCGCGCCCAGGCCCGCGCCTCCGCCCTGCAGCGTCGGATACGGAAATTCGCCGCCGGCCAGGAAGCTGGCGGGCTTACCGTTAATGGCCAGCACATTCGGCTCGGCCAGGATTTGCAGAAGGTTCCTGCTCTGCAGCAGCTTGATGGTGGTAGCCAGATTGAGATCGGGCCGGAACAGAAAGATGTTCAGCAGGTCGCTATAGGTAACGGTCGGCGGCGAGCCGGGGTTGGACACAATATTCGGCGGGCTGAACTGGCCGGTCGTGACACGGCCGATGGTATTGGTGGCTCCCGTGCTGAGAACGTTCAATCCCAGGTCCTGGGTGGCGGCGCGGTCGACATCGGCAAAGCGAATCTTGACCAGGATCTGCGCATCGGTTGGGGGAACAGTCACGTGCAGCAGGTTCACGGTCTTGCCGAGCGTGGAAGCGATCGACACGGCGCGATTGGCGCTGGTCAGGTCCTTGGCGGTGCCATGCAAGAACACGGAATCGTTCTCGAAGCTGACCTTGATGTCCTGGCCGGGCAATTCGCGCTCGATCTGCTGCTGGAGCACGCTCACCTTGGAGCCGCTGGGCCGCACCGTGAGATCGAAGAACAGGCGGTTACCGCCCTGCTGCCAGATAATGAGGCTGGTCTCTCCCGCCGTCTTTCCGTTCACCAGAACTTCGCGCGGGTTGACAGCCAGAGCCTCGGCCAGCTCGCCGTTGGCCACCGAAACACGCTGAATGTTTACGGGGCTGTCGACGACCAGCGACTTGCCGACGGTCACGAACAGGTCGCGCGCGGCCGGAGGCCGGCCTTCCTGGGCGCCTGCGACCGTTTGTGTAGGCACCGCCATCACCGAGGCGGCCCCGGCCTCAGCCGCGGAGACCGGCGCTTGCGCGAGCCGCGTGCAGCACAGGCCCACTGTGAAACTCAATAAAGTTCGAAGCACTTTCTGGAACATCACTGGACTCCCTCCGTTGCGGCTTGAAATTTGGACTCGGAACGCCTGGTGCCGTTGATGACCTCAACCATGACTGGAGGGGCAGCCTTCGGCGGTTCGATGACCGGAGCGGGTGTGTTCACCCGCGCCACCGGACGCGGCCTGGGGGTAGGCGCGACGGGCTTCTCCGGCTTGCCACCATATAAGGCGGCGAGCGCGATCCCGGACGTCTTGGAGGTCTGTGTGTCCAGCGGGTTGCGCAGCACGAGTTGGATCCTGGTCTCGTTGCTGGCCAGGCTGAGAATCTCGGCTTGGTCGGGCGTCACCAGCAGGTTCACGACCTGAACCTGCACGGGCTTGCCCTCGGCGTCCTTCTGGAAGTTCTGTCCGGCGGAGAGAACCTCGATATTCTGCAGGAGGGTTTTCGACACCGTGCCGGTGGCGGGGGATTGACCGGGAGGCATGCCCTCGATCAGGATATCCACGCGCATGCCGGGCACGACGAATCCCGCCACGCCCACGACTTCGTTCACGCGCACCGCAACGGCGCGCATGCCGGCGGGGATGGTGGCGGCCAGGCCGGCGCCCGCTCCCTTAGGAGCCAGACGGCTCTCGAGCACGGGCTCGCTTTCATAGATCGCGGCCATCACGCCGCGGCCTACCACATCCTCCTTGCGGAGGAGGGAGCCGTGCGGGATGGGGCCACTCCAGTCGCTCATGCGGAGATCGGATTCCTTAATCAGGGTCCCGAGCTCCAGATTGCGGGCGGCGACGATGACCTGAGTGGTGGCCGTTGGTTTGGCGTTCGCTACCCGCGAGGCGATCAGCCGGTACAGCAAGAGGCTGGCCCCCGCGGATACCACGAACGCAAAGATAAGCACTGAAAACAGACGCTGGTTCATTTTTCACCTTTCCATGAGCAACTCTAAGAAACT
>DASQHK010000545.1:0-2349 GCA_035632135.1 Bryobacterales bacterium | reverse complement strand
CCCAGGCGCAGGCACTCGTTGACCGTTTGCTTGAAAGAAAGTCCCGAGCGGCGAGTTTCGGCCTTCAGCCTGGCTGCCACGTCTTCGTCGAGGGTCAGCGTGGTTCTCACATCATGATGATAGGCTGCAGACATCATGATGTCAACGGCGTGACCGCCGGGGGACGCGAAGCGCCCGCCGCCCTTCTGTAGTACACTTTTTTTCATGAGCACTCTGGTCACGGGGTCCGAGGTCAACCCCTTCCTCGATCCGTTGCGGTTCGACAAGCGCGCGCCGGAGTGCCTGGTGGTGATCTTCGGGGCGAGCGGCGATCTCACCAAGCGCAAGCTGCTGCCGGCCCTCTATAACCTGGCGCGCGACCGGCGCCTCTCGACCGGCTTCGCCGTACTGGGCATCTCGCGCACGCCGCTGAGCGACGACGACTTCCGCGCCAGGATGAAGGACGCCGTCGCGCAGTTCTCCGAGTCCGGCCCGCTCGATACTGGCGTGTGGGAAGGCTTCGAGCAGGGGCTCTATTACCTGCCGGGCAACTTCGCCGACGGCGAGTTTTACAAGCTTCTGGCGGCGCGGCTCGGCGAGATCGCCACCGCCCGCGGCACCTCGGGCAACGTCCTGTTCTATCTTTCCACGCAGCCCAGCTTTTACCCCGCCATCGTCGAGCGGCTGGGCGAGGCGGGGCTCGACGGCAAGTCCGGCCAGGGATGGCAGCGCGTCATCATCGAGAAGCCGTTCGGCGAGGACCTGGCGAGCGCCCGCGAGCTGAACCAGCGGATCCACCGCGTCTTCGACGAAAGCGAGATTTACCGCATCGATCACTATCTCGGCAAGGAGACGGTGCAGAACATTCTGGCCTTCCGGTTCGCCAACGGTATCTTCGAGCCGCTGTGGAACCGCCGCTACATCCGGCAAGTACAGATCACCGCCGCCGAGTCGATCGGCGTCGAGGGCCGCGGCGTGTTTTACGAAGAGGTAGGCGCGCTGCGCGACATGGTGCAGACCCACCTGCTGCAGGTGATGGCCACGGTGGCCATGGAGCCGCCGGCGCGCTTCGATGCAGCATCCACGCGCGATGAGAAGGCCAAGGCGCTGCGCTCCATCCGTCCCCTGCGCCACGACGAGGTCGCCACGCGCGCCGTGGCCGGGCAATACGGCCCCGCGCGCCTGGGCGGCCGCGATCTCGCCGGTTACCGCCAGGAGGCCGGCGTGAAGCCCGATTCGCAGATCGAGACTTACGTGGCCGCCACGTTTTTTGTGGACAACTGGCGCTGGGCCGGCGTGCCCTTCTACCTGCGCACCGGCAAACACCTGCCCAAACGCGTCACCGAGATCGCCATCCATTTTGCTTCTGCGCCGCACTCGCTGTTTCCCGAGGCCGCCGAGACCGCGCCCAACCTGATGATCCTGCGCATTCAGCCCGAGGAAGGCATCTCGCTGAAGTTTCATTCCAAGCAGCCCGGCTCGGGCATGCAGCTCCGCGCGGTGTCGATGGACTTCAACTACGGCTCCAGCTTCGGCGTGCGCTCGCCCTCGGCCTACGAGACATTGCTGCTCGACGCCATCAACGGCGACGCCACGCTCTACACGCGGCAGGACATGGTGGAGGCGTCGTGGGCGGCCGTGCAGCCGGTGATGGAAGTGTGGAAAAACACGCGCTTCCGCTTCCCCAACTACCCGGTGGGGAGCTGGGGCCCGGCCGAGGCCGACGAGATGCTGGCCCGCAACGGCCACCAGTGGCGCACTCCCTAGCAGCAGGAGCAGGCGGTAATGATCGACCCGGAAAAACTGCGGCGGCGCCTCGATGAAGTGTGGGCGGGGCTCGGCCGGCAGGCCGATGGCGCCGGCCACGAGGTGATGCGTGCTTGCGCGCTCACGCTGATCGCGGCGGTGGATGAGGAAGCCGATCCGGAGGCCGTGGCGGAGAGCCTGGCCGCGCTGATGCGGGAGCACCCCAGCCGCGCCATCGTGGTCCGCCTGGCGGCCGGCGCGGGCGACCTGCTCGAAGCCGACGTGGACGCCCGCTGCTGGATGCCCTTCGGCGCCCGCCAGCAGATTTGCAGCGAGCAGATCGTGATCCGCTGCACTGAGGAGACGTTGAGTGAAGTGCCGGGCGTGATTCTGCCGCTGGTGGTGGCCGATCTGCCGGTGATACTGTGGTGCGCGAGCGAGCGGGCGCGGCGCTCGCCGGCGTTTGCCGCGCTGGCCGCACCGGCCGGCCGCCTCATCCTCGATACGTTTTTATCACCCGATCCCGCCGCCGGGCTGGCGAGCCTTGCGGCGGAGCTTCGGCAGAGAGCGAGCGCGCGGCTGGTGACCGACCTGAGCTGGACGCGGCTCACCCGCTGGCGCGCC
>DASQHK010000544.1:0-1829 GCA_035632135.1 Bryobacterales bacterium | reverse complement strand
TATTCGGAGCGGCTGGCGGCGACGAAAATCGCTACCGGCCTGAACGACGCGCTGATCACCGCGGAGGGCAAGCTCGCCGGCCGGCCGGTCATCGCGTGCGCGATGGAGTACCGCTTCATCGGCGGCAGCATGGGCTCGGTGGTGGGCGAGAAAATCACGCGGGCCATCGAGCGCTCGATCGCGACCCGCTGGCCGCTGCTGATCATCTCGGCCTCCGGCGGCGCGCGCATGATGGAGGGGGCGGTGAGCCTGATGCAAATGGCGAAGATTTCCTGCGCGCTGATGCGGCTGGATGAAGCGCGCGTGCCCTACATCAGCGTGCTGACCGACCCGACCACCGGCGGCGTGACGGCCAGCTTCGCCATGCTCGGCGACTGCAACATCGCCGAGCCCCATGCCCTGATCGGCTTCGCCGGCCCGCGCGTCATCGAGCAGACCATGCGGCAGAAGCTGCCGCAGGGCTTTCAGCGCAGCGAGTTCCTGCTGCAGCACGGCATGCTCGACGCCGTGGTTCCACGCAGCGAGCTGAAGGCCTGGGTCGCCCGCGCCCTGGAATTCCTCTGCGGCCCGGCGGCCGCTTAATCGCCACGGGTCTTGCGCCTCGCATGACGTTTACGGAGACAGTCCGCTGCCTGCTCTCTCTCGGCAACGAGGTGAAGACGGCGAAGCTCGGGCTGGAGCGCATCCGGGCGGTGGTGGAAAAGCTTGGGAGCCCCGAGCGCGCGTTTCGCAGCGTGCACGTCGCCGGCACCAACGGCAAGGGATCGACGGCGGCGATGATCGAAGCCGGAGTGCGCGCGGCGGGCTTTCGCACCGGCCTTTACACCTCGCCCCATCTGGTCCGCATCAACGAGCGCGTGCAGGCGCAGGGCCGCGAGATCAGCGACGCCGATTTCTGCGCGGCGTTTGAGGCCGTGCAGGGAGCCGTGGAGCAGCTTCTGGCGGACGGAACCCTGGACATGCACCCTACCTATTTCGAGTGCATGACGGCTGTGGCGTTCTGGCATTTTCGCCGCGCCGGCGTGGAGTACGCCGCGATCGAGGTGGGCCTGGGAGGAAAGCTGGACGCGACCAATGTCCTCCGGCCCGAGGTGGCTGTGATTACGCCGATCGACTTCGATCACGAGGCGCTGCTTGGCCGGGCCGCAGCCTCCATTTCAGCCGAGAAGGCCGGAATCCTGAAGGCCGGCGTGCCGGCAGTGTTCGCGCCGCAGCGGCCGGAGGCGGATGCGGTGCTCGAAGCGCGGGCGCGGGAGCTGGGCATCCGAGTTGTGCGGGCAGGCCGCGACTGGAGGGCGGAGCAGGTCGCTCACGCCGACGGATATTACCGCTTCCTTGCCACGGGGCCCGCCGGCGCGCGGGTGCGGGCCGAGCTGGCGCTGGCGGGCGAGCACCAGGTGACCAACGCTCTGGCGGCCATCGCCGCGCTCACTCTGCTGGGAATCGGGACTCCGGCGATCGAGCGCGGGCTGCGCGAAGCGCGATGGCCGGGGCGCTTGGAAGCCGCCGATCATGACCCGCTGGTATTGCTCGATGGCGCCCATAATCCCGCCGGAGCGCGCGCCCTGGCGCGCTTTCTCGAACAGCATCATGCCGGCCGGCGCGTCTGGCTCATCTACGCCGCCATGCGCGACAAGGCAGTAGAGGAAGTGGCCGGGATTCTGTTCCCGCTGGCGCATAGCGTGCTCCTCACGCGCGTCGGCCAGTCGCGGGCGCTGCGCCCGGAGACGCTTTACGGCATCGTTGCCCATCACCATCCGCATGTTGCAGTCGCCGGCGATCTGGCCGAGGCGCTCGACCGCGCGCGCGCGGGCGCTTCACCGGCCGAT
>DASQHK010000543.1:0-6485 GCA_035632135.1 Bryobacterales bacterium | reverse complement strand
ATCGAGAGCGGCCGCCAGGCGGCGGCCCTGCTGCGCGAGAACGTGCGCGCCCTCGGCCTCGACAGCCGAAGCCGGATCATCGAGCGGCCGGCGGCCAAAGTGCTCGCGGCGATCAGCGCGGATGTCGTGTTTCTCGATCCGCCCTATGAGCTGGCGCGCGAATATGCGGCGGCGATGGAGCGGCTGGGGGCAGCCCAGGGGATGCAGCCGGCGGCGCTGGTCATCGCCGAGCACGCCACGCGAGCGCCGCTCGAGCCTTCCTATGGAACGCTCGACCGCGTGCGCGTCCTGCGGCAGGGCGACAGCAGCTTGAGCTTCTATCGAAGACGATCCGCAGCGCCCCAGCCCGCCTAGCCGCGGCCCGTCCTGGGCAAATTCTTCCAGTCTGGGGAAACATTTGCCGCCCGCCCGCGGCCCTTCCTCCGACAATAAAACCCATATTTTCAATGCGTTCGCGGAGATCCGGTTTGGCGACTCGCTTGCCTTGACAGGGGGGTAAGGAGGAGAGGAAAACCATGAAAAGGTTGGCAGCGATACTGAGCATTCCGTTGCTGGCAGCCCTAACCCTGCCGGCCCAAGGACGCGGCCGGGGCCACATGGGCGGCATGGGGCCGGTGGGCCATATGCCGTCGACGACGCCGGGCAGCCTGCACAGCAACGCGCCGACGGGAACGTCGGCGGCCTCGGCAGATCGGGATACTGGCCGCGACCGCGCCTCGGACGCCGGCCGAGGCAACAAGAAGGGCCTGCAGAAGAAGCACAAGAAGCAGAAGAGGCACAAGGCTCAGAACGAGCGTGACCGGGATCGCAACAACAAGCTCTGAAGGAGGCAACCACCTATGAGACGGAATCTTCTAATTGGGGCATTCGTGGCGTTGGCCGCGCTGGCGGTGGCGGGCTGGGTTCGCAAGCCCGCGCCGCCGGTCGATCCGAGCTTCGAGGCGGGCCAGACGGCGCTGGCGCCGCCGGCCACAGCCTACGGCGCGCCGGCGGATGCCGCGCCGGCGGCGCCACAGGCGCCGGCCGTGCAGCAGCCGGCGATGCAGCCCGAGTATGCGCCGCAGCAGCAGTATGCGCCCCAGCAGCGCGTGGTGCGGCGCCGGCGGCCAACCAGCCACTCGGTGGCGATTGTGGCCGGCAGCGCCGGCACGGGCGCGGCCATCGGCGCGCTGGCCGGGGGCGGGCGGGGCGCCGCGGTCGGCGCTCTGTCCGGCGGAGCGGCGGGATTCATCTACGATCGCCTCACTCACGACAGCAAGTAGCATCAACCCCCGGGGTCGCGGATCTCATGCAGGGAAGGCCCGCGACCCCGCCCTTTCTGTTTTACTACTACTACTACTCATTACTGAGTGTTACTTCGGGCCGAACCCCCGCCGTCCTGACGCAGGTCCCGCTGGTCGTGTCGCGCGTCCTTGGCGTCCCGGCGCAGGTCCCGCTGGTCGTGGCAAGCGTCCTTCTTGTTGCCGTTCTTGAGGTCCTTGCGCAGGTCGTGGCGGTCTTTCGAGACGTCGCGGCGGTCTTTGTGGAGATCCCGCCGGTCGTGGCGGAAGTCTCCTTTTTTCACGGCGATTTGGCTGAAGGCCCGCCCCCGCAAAGCAGAAAAGCGCCGAGCGCCAGGCCGAGCATGGTTGCACGCATGGCAAATCCTCCTGAAGTCTTTTTCTTTCGGCGATCCGGCTCGGCAGGCTCCCGGGCGCCCGCTGTTTCGGTTCTCACCCACCGGAAAGAACCCGCCAGGCTGCGCGAAAGTCGCGAAAGTTGCGAAGGTTGCACGCGCTATTGACCACGGCGCGAAGCGCGGCTAAGATGAGCCCAAGGCGGCAGAAATGGACGAGCAGGAGATTGAGAAGCAGCGGCAAGAGCTGCGCGCCGCCCACCGCGTGCGGCCAGTGAACGAGGCGGAGGATGGCTGCGGATTGCACCGGCTGCCCAACGGCGTCTACGGGTTCACCTACACGCCCGGGCCGCACGATGCGCCTTTGTTCCAGACCAGCCGGCTTCATAATTTCGAGATCCACAAGTGCGCCGATGGCACGACGCTTCTGGTGGGCTTCGTTTCACCTGACGCCGCGGCGCGCATCGCGGCGGGCCGCGAGCGGGCGGCGTTCCAGCTTTTTGCGGCGCCCTCGGCGGAGGCGGCTGTGCTGGTGAGCGTGCCGCTCCATAGCGTGCGGCTGCAGCGGGGGTTTTCCACCCGCGAACCCGGCGGCGGACTGGAGCTGGAGTTCGAGCCTACTGCTGATTATCAGTCACGTTGACAGGGCCGCGGCCATAACCTAAGCTGAACCCTGAGTCCTTCCGGGTCATTCCTCATGATCGGCCAAACCATTTCCCACTACCGCATTGTGGAGAAACTGGGCGGCGGCGGCATGGGCGTGGTGTATAAGGCCGAGGACGCCCGCCTGGGCCGCGCCGTGGCCTTGAAGTTCCTGCCGGCGGAGCTTTCCAAAGACGCCCACGCCATCGAGCGGTTCCAGCGCGAAGCCCGCGCCGCCTCGGCCCTGAACCACCCGCACATCTGCACCATCTACGACATCGGCGAGCACGACGGGCAGCACTTCATCGTGATGGAGCTGCTGGAAGGAGAGACCCTGAAGCAGCGGCTCGAGCAGAAGGCGCTCGACACCGACCGGCTGCTCGATCTGGCGCTCGAAATCACCGACGCCCTCGACGCCGCGCACAGCCACGGCATCGTCCATCGCGACATCAAGCCGGCCAACATTTTCATCACCAGGCGCGGCCAAGCCAAGATTCTCGACTTCGGCCTGGCGAAACTGGCGGAACAGCCGCCGGGAGCGCAGACCGTGGCCGATCCGGGCGCGCAGACGCTGACCGCTCACGCGCCGCTTTCCACTCCCGGCGTGGTGCTGGGCACCATCGCCTACATGTCGCCCGAGCAGGCGCGGGGCGAAGACGTGGACGCCCGCTCCGACCTGTTCTCGTTCGGCGTGGTGCTCTACGAGATGGCGACCGGGCGGCAGGCGTTCACCGGCCATTCCACGCCGCTGATCTTTGAAGCGATCCTGAACCGCGCGCCGGCCTCGCCGCTGAGCGTGAATCCGGCGCTGCCCGCTGATCTCGAGCGGATCATCGACAAGGCGCTCGAAAAAGACCGTGCGATGCGCTACCAGACGGCTTCGGATCTGCACACCGATTTGAAGCGGCTGAAGCGCGACACCGAATCCGGCCGCACGGCCGCTACCGGCGCCACGCGCGCGGTCGCCGCGGCGCCTCGCCGTATTCCAGCTCCGCTGTTGGTGGTCGCGGGCCTGGTTGTTCTGCTGCTGGCCGCCGGACTGTTCTGGCTGCGTCTGAGCAAGCAGCCCCCGCCGGCGCGAACCGAATACACGCCGCTCACCAATTTCACCGATTCGGCCACCGAGCCGGCGCTCTCGCCGGACGGACGCATGCTGGCGTTCCTCCACGGGCCGACCACTTTCTTCGGCCCCGGCCAAATCGCGGTGAAGCTGCTGCCGAATGGCGAGCCGGTCGAACTGACCCACGACAACCGGCTGAAGATGGATCCGGTGTTTTCACCGGACGGCTCGCGCATTGCTTACACGGTGGTCGATCCGCATTTCGGCTGGGACACCTGGGCCGTGCCGGTGCTGGGCGGCGAGCCGCGCCGCATGCTGCCCAACGCCTCCGGCCTGCATTGGATCGACCCGCAGCGGTTGCTGTTTTCCGAGATCAAGAGCGGCATTCATATGGGCCTCGTCACGGCCCTCGAGAGCCGCGCGCAATCCCGCGACATCTACCTGCCGCCCCAAGAGCGCGGCATGGCCCATCGCTCCTACCTTTCGCCCGACGGCAAGTGGGTGCTGCTGGTAGAGATGGACAATATCGGGCTCCGGCCGTGCCGGGTGGTCCCCTTCGATGGAAGCTCGACGGGCCGGCAGGTGGGCCCGCCGGAAGCGAAATGCACCTCGGCCGCCTGGTCGCCGGACGGCCAGTGGATGTACCTCAGCTCGGAGGCCGGAGGCGGCTTTCACCTCTGGCGGCAGCGGTTTTCCGGCGGCGGGGCCGCTTCCGCGCCGGAGCAGATCACCTTCGGCGCCACCGACGAACAGGGCATTGCCATGGCGCCCGACGGACGTTCCCTGGTTTCCTCGGTCGGCCTCGAGCAGAGCGAAGTTTGGATTCACGACTCGAAAGGCGAGAGGCAGATTTCCTCGGAGGGTTACGGCTTCGCCCCTCGATTCTCGGCCGACGGCAAGCGGCTGTATTTTCTGGTTCACGCCGGCGCCTCGCGAGCTTTTAACACCGGCGAATTACGGGCGGCAGAGGTGGACTCCGGACGCGCCGAGCGGTTGCTACCCGGTTTTTCGTTGACCTCCGAGCATAACCTCTCGCTGTACGACCTCTCTTCGGACGGCAAGCGCATCGTGTTCGCCGCGCTCGATCGGGGCGGAAAGCCGCACGTCTGGCTGGCTTCGCTCGATCGCCGCTTCGCTCCGCGCCAGGTCTCCCCCTTCGAGGAGGACGAGCCGCGGTTCAATCCGCGAGGAGGCCTTTACGTGCGGGCTGCGGAAGGCAAATCTAATTTTGTCTTTCGCATGAAAGAGGATGGGACGGGCCGGGAGAAAGTATTCCCGGACCCGGTCCTCGTTCTTCTTGACGTCTCAGCCGATGGCCGATGGCTGCTGACGTGGACGGCGGCGCCGGGCGTCGAATCGACCAGCGCCGAGGTGGCCCATGACACCACGACCGGTGCGAGCGTGCGGATCTGCGATTCGTGCGACGCGGGCTGGGCGCCGGATGGGAAGTGGCTGTATCTCACCTTTGGATTCATGGGACGCCCCGTGACGGTTGCGGTGCCGCTCCGACCGGGCCAAGCCCTTCCGGTGTTGCCCCCGGAGGGAATCAGTTCGCCCCAACAAGCGGCCGCCTTGCCGGGCGCGCGGATGATTGAAAAGAGCGGGATTGCGGCCGGACTCGATCCCTCGGTGTACGCCTTTACCCGCCGCAGCGTCCACCGCAATCTGTACCGCATTCCCATCCCCTGACGATGACCGCCGAACTTCGCGTCTTGGCTTGTTGCCTGTGGCTCGCAACCTGTGGGGCCGCGGCCCAGCCGCTCCTCGTCCAGACGCCGGTCTATCGCGCCGGCCAGGATGGGTATCATTCCTACCGCATCCCGTCGCTGATCGCCACCGGCAACGGCGCGCTGCTGGCATTTTGCGAGGGCCGGAAAAATTCCTCGAGCGACACGGGCGACATCGACCTCCTCCTGAAGCGCAGCTTCGACAACGGCAAAACGTGGGCCCCGGCCAAGGTGGTCGCCGATCACGGCGCGGACACCATCGGCAATCCCTGCCCGGTGATCGATCGCTCAACCGGAACCATCTGGCTGCTGCTGACCGGCAATCCGGGTGCGATCACCGAAAAGCAGATCATGGCCGGCGAAGGCGCGCGCACCGTGTGGGTGACTCGCAGCGACGATGATGGGGCCACCTGGGCGCCGCTCGCCGACATTACGGCGGCGGTGAAGCGGCCCGATTGGACCTGGTATGCGACCGGGCCGGGCAACGGCATCCAGCTCGAAAACGGCCGGCTCCTCATTCCTTGCGATCACGCCGAGAAGGGGACTGCCGTGCAGCATTCGCACGTGATTTACAGCGACGACCACGGCAAAACGTGGAAGATCGGCGGCTCTCTGGGCGAGAACACCGACGAGTGTGCGGTCGCGGAGCTGGTGGACAGCCGGCTGCTCATCAACATGAGGAGCTACGCGGGCAAGAACCGCCGCGCGATCGCGCACAGCCGCGACGGCGGACTCACCTGGTCGCAAGTGAAGCTCGATGATGCGCTGATCGAGCCGGTATGCCAGGCGAGCCTGCTGCGCTTTACCACCAAAACCAAGAACCGGTTGCTGTTTGCGAATCCCGCAGACTTGGTCCGCGCCAAGATGACGGTGCGTCTGAGCTACGACGAAGGGGGCTCGTGGCCGGTGGCGCGGATGCTGTGGGAAGGGCCGTCGGCCTACTCCTCGCTCGCCGTGCTGCGCGATTCCACCATCGGCTGCCTCTACGAGCGCGGCGAGAAGAGCGCGTATGAAACGATCACCTTCGCGCGCTTCAACTTGGAATGGCTCAGCTATGGCGAGGACCACTTGCCCTGAGGGGCGTTCCCCGGCCCCGTAGTATGTCCCGCCGCTTCTGCCCCCACCCACAGAAGTACTACGCCCCCGAGGGGCCGATGGCTTGGCTCCAGCCCGCTCCGGGCGTATGCCGGCCCCAGTGCCCGCCCTTCCAAGCTCTTGGCCCGGTTTTAGCCAAGCTTTGGACCTTGACATTTCCGTACTGGTCCTGTATTTTCGAGTGTGTAGTGCGCCCTGGTTTCCAGCGACCGGGGTGCGGTGAGGTGGCAGGTCAAATCGGTCTTGGATTGAGGTCTAAGAGTATGCTCTTTCTTTCGTTGTTTCTAGATTTGATGTTCATGTTCGGTGGCGGGGGCCTGGCGGTCATCGATACGCAGTCGAGCGT
>DASQHK010000542.1:0-7872 GCA_035632135.1 Bryobacterales bacterium | reverse complement strand
GCCGCCGTTTGCTTGATCACCGCGCCGTCCGGCGCCAGGTTCCCATAGAGAATCGCCGTGCCTCCCCCGGGGTTCAGCGGCCGATCGAGCGGCCGGATTACATCCGGGTTCGTGCACTCCGCGTAGTGCAGGTTCTCTGCGAGCGTCTTGCCGGTGACCGTTGGCGCCCCACCGTGCAGCAAAGGCAGAATCTGCTTCATCGCTGCCGGCAAGCCGCCGGCGTAGAAGAAGTCCTCCATCACGTACTCGCCCGAGGGCTTAATATTGGCCAGGAACGGGGTCTGGCGCGAGATGCTATCAAATTCCGATAATTGTAGTTTTACGCCTAGCCTACCAGCGATTGCCGCCAGATGAATTACTGCATTTGTAGAACCACCAATCGCCATATCGACTGTAATGGCGTTTTCAAAGGCCTCCCGCGTCAGGATTCGCGACGGCCGTAAGTCCTCCCGGATCATTTCCACGATGCGCTTTCCGCTGGCCTCGGCCAACTGGTAGCGCCGCGAGTCCACCGCCGGAATGGCCGCCCCGCCGGGCAGCGTCATCCCCAGGGCCTCGGCCATGGAGGCCATGGTAGACGCCGTGCCCATCACGGTGCAGTGTCCCGCGCTGCGCGCAATGCAACCCTCGATCTCGCACCACTCCTCCTCGGTAATGCGGCCGGCCCGAAGCTGCTGGAAATACTTGCGCCCGTCGGTCCCGGACCCCAGCACGTTGCCCTTCCAATTGCCCGCCAGCATCGGCCCGCCCGGCACCATGATGGCGGGGATATCCGCCGAGGCCGCCCCCATCAGTTGCGCCGGCGTGGTCTTGTCACAGCCGCATAGCAACACCACGCCGTCGATGGGGTTGGCGCGGATCGATTCCTCCACATCCATCGCCATCAGGTTGCGGAAGAGCATGGTCGTCGGCTTCATGAACAACTCGCCGAGGGAGATAGTCGGGAACTCGAGAGGCACGCCGCCCGCCGCCCACACTCCGCGCTTCACCGCCTCGGCGACGTCGCGCAGATGGGCGTTGCAGTTGGTCAGCTCACTCCAGGAATTGCAGATGCCCACCAGCGGCCGGCCGTCGAAGATCTGCGGTCCGAATCCCTCCGACCGCAGCCACGCCCGGCGCGAGGTGCCCTCATAGGTCAGCCCGCCGTACCATTCCGCGCTTCGCAGTTTCATAAGTTCCCATTCTGCCACAGCGCCCGCTCGCCGCCCTCCCGGCCCGGCGCGCTATACTCACTCGCGTGAACCATGCCCTCTCCCGCCGCGAGTTTCTGGCCGGCCTGGCTGTAGCGGCCGCCCCGGCTTCGTTGCCTGCCGGCCTTCGCGTCTTCCCCGAGGTTGTTAATGTCGGAGTCCTGGAGCGTCACGGGCGCCGCCTGCTGGTCGATTGCGGCGAAGGCGACCTCGCTGCCCAAAGCGGCGCGCCGATCGACTGGGTCCTGTTCACCCACCATCATCGCGATCAGTGGTCGGGCGCGCGCCGCATCCACGCCGTTTCACCGCACACGAAGTTCGCCGTGCCCGCCGCCGAGCGCCGCTTCTTCGCCGAGGCCGAGCAGTTCTGGGACACGGCCGACTCCATCCTCGATCACCGCTACGACTTCCGCCCCCACCTGTTCACCGGCACGCGCTCCATTCCCGTCGCACGCGCCCTGGCGGGCGGCGAGGTCCTCGAGTGGGAAGGCCTGCGCATCGAGGCGCTCGCCACGCCCGGCCACACCGGCGGCAGCCTCAGCTACCTCACAGAAATAGGCGGCAAGCGCGTGGCCTTCACTGGCGACCTGCTCTACGGAGCGCCCTCCGGCCTGCTCCCCGACTTTTACAGCCTCCAGAAGCGCTTCCCGGGCATGCGCGGCGATTACTGGGGCTTCGGGGGCGCCGTCGACGACGTGCTCGCTTCCCTCGACTGCGTGCTCGCCGCCAGGCCCGACCTGCTTGTCCCTTCGCACGGCAAGGTGGTCGCCGATCCCGGCACTGCGATCGCCGGCTTGCAGCAAAACCTCCGTGCCGCCATGGACAACTTCCTCCATCTCGCGGCGTGGCGCATCTACTTCCCCGGCATCTTCCCCGCTGCCCGCGCGCCGCTGCTCCCGCCGCTCGCGCCAGCCGAATATCCGAAGTGGATCCGCCACATCGCCTCCACCACCAAGGCCATCGTCGCCGGCGACGGCTCGGTTTTCCTCTCCGATTGCGGCCACCCCGCCGCCATCTCCACGCTCGACAAGCTCCTCGCTTCCGGCGAATTCCGCTCCATCGACGGCCTCTGGATCACACACTACCACGACGACCACACCGAGCAGGTCAACGTCGCCAAGCGCAAATACGGCGCTCGCGTCCACGTCGAGCGCCACCTGGTCGACATCCTCGAAAACCCCACCGCCTACCAGATGCCCTGCCTGTTCCCCGAGTCCATCCGCGTCGAGCGGCCCATGGACCACGGCGAGTCGATCGAGTGGAAGGGCTTCCGCCTCACGGCCTACTATTTCCCCGGCCAGACGCTCTACCACGACGGGCTGCTGGTGGAGCGCGACGGCCTGCGCGTGCTTTTCACAGGCGACTCCTTCGCCAACTTCGGCATCGACGACTATTGCAGCCAGAACCGCTGCTTCCTAGGCCCAAACATGGGCTATGAAAAATGTTTTGATCTCCTGCTCGACATCAAACCCGATCTGCTCATCGCCGCCCATTGGGGCCCCGTCCCCATTTCGCCCGATTATATCCGGCGCGCCCAGGACCTTTTCGCCGAGCGCGAGAAGCTGTTCGCCCGCCTGTTCCCCTACGACAACCCCAATTTCGGCCTCGACCCGTGCTGGATTCGGGCCTATCCCTACCGCCAGCGCGCGCTGCCCGGTGATCGCGTGTCGCTCGAAGCGCGCATCTTCAACCACTCCTCGCGTCCGAAGCCCGCCAGCGTTGAGCTTCGCGTTCCGGAAGGCTGGGCGCCGGCAGGCCCCGCCCGCGCGACCATACCTCCGCGCACCGAAGGCCGCCTCCGTTTCGAAACCGCAGCGCCCGCTTCCTTATCACGCCGCCGCCACCTTCTCACCCTCGCCGTCACCTTCGACGACATCCGCTGCGGCGAGTTCGCCGAAGCCATCGTCGACATCCTTGCCGCGTGACAGTGGCACCGCGGGCCGCTGCCCAACGCGGGCGTTTTTGCTTTACAATTGTGGAAGGGCCCCCTATGGCATCCATGACCATCGTCTCCGTTGACGAATACCTCCATACCAGCTTCCCCGATGGCGACCGGGAGTACATCGACGGGGTCATCCTGGAGAGAAACTTTGGAGAAATTGATCACGCTGGAGTTCAATCGAGAATCCTGATCTGCCTGGCGACGCACTATCCTCAATTCTGGGCGGCTGTCGAGGTCCGCGTCCAGGTGCAGGCAAGCAGATTCCGGGTACCGGATGTCTGCCTTGTGCGGGGACCTGAGCCCGAGGGCAGCATCATCTTGAGACCGCCGTTCGTGGTGATCGAGGTACTCTCCAGGAACGATCGGGCCGACGAGTTGCAGGAAAAGATCGACGACCACCTCGCCTTCGGCGTGAACTATGTCTGGGTCGTCAACCCCCGCACGCGCCGCGGCTACGTCCACACTTCCGAAGGCAGCCGCGAAGCCAAGGACGGCGTCCTTCGCACCCAAGATCCTGAAATTGCCCTCCCCCTTGCTGAAATGTTCAGCCCGGCTCGCTAGCGCCGCGCTGCTGGCCGCCTTCTCCCTGCTCGCGCAAGGTCCGCCGCTCCCGCAGCCTGCCCAGCCCGCTGAGCTTCCCGAAGCACCCGTCATCTGGTCCTGCCCGATGGACCCGGACGTGCGCTCCAACGGCCCCGGCAAGTGCTCCAAGTGCGGCATGGACCTGGTGCCCGGCATACCCAACCTCATCGAGTACCCGGTCCAACTCACCGTCAGCCCCCGCGCCTTCCGCCCCCATCAACCCATCGAGCTGCAGCTTGAAATCCTCGATCCCGCGAAGGGAACGCGCGTCAGAAAATTCAAGGTGGTCCACGAAAAACTGCTCCACCTATTTGTAATTAGTAGCGACCTGGAATACTTCGCCCACGAGCACCCCGTCCTGGGGCCCGACTCCCTCTTCCGGCTTCAGACCAAGCTCCCCAAGCCCGGCCCCTATCGCCTGCTGGCTGATTTCTACCCCGCAGACGGCACGCCGCAGTTGATCCCTCTGTCCCTGTTCGCCCCTGGCGCTGGGCCTTCGCCGCATCTGGTCCGTGACCTCGCTCCCAAGCACACCGCGAACATGGAAGTCTCCCTGACCACCGATCCTCCGCAGCCGCTGGCGGGCAAAAAGACGCTTTTATTTTTTCACTTGCAGCCCGCCGAAGGCGTCGAGCCCTATCTCGGGGTGTGGGGTCACCTGCTGGCTGCGAGCGACGACCTGGTCGATCTGATCCACGAGCACCCGTTTCTAACCACGGGCGGCTCGCCCGGCCCGCTCCAGATCCAGTTCAACGTGTTCTTCCCCCGCCCAGCGACCTATCGCATCTGGGTGCAATTCCAGCGTAAGGGGCAGGTCAACACAGCCGTTTTTACGGTCCCGGTTTCGGCCTTGCAGTAGCCGCCGCGCGCCGCTGCGGCTCGACCAGCAAAAACGCCGCGCGCGCGCCCGCGACGTTCACCCGCGTCCCCTTCGCGAGGCTCAGCGGCTCGCGGAAGTAGTAGCGCTTCGGCTGCAACGGGCTGAACTTCCTCACCCATGCCAGCGGCACGATGCTTCCATCCGGCCGCTCAGCGGTAATCTGGACCGCGCCGCCCGGCTCTACGCCGAGCGCGGTCATCTCGCGCGTGAGCGTCACGCCGGCGCCCAGCGCCACCGCCTCATCCAGCCCCGCGTCGCTTTTCGCGTCCCACGGCGGCGCCGGCGGCAAATAGATCTCCTCGCCCTCCGGGGCGCCGCCCTCCACCCAGTTCACGATCCAGGCGATCTCTACCTCGGACAGGCTTGCGTCATTGCGAAACTCGCCAAAGCCCTTCACCGGCCCCCACGGCGGCATACGTCTTTCTAATATCTCGTCGCGGATCGCCTTCGCCCACGGGCGCGCCTCGTCGTAGGCCAGCAGAGAGAACGGCGCACTCCCGCCCTGGTGGTGGCACGAGACACAATGCCGGTAAAAGATCCGCGAGATCTCCCGCGTAAAGGTCAGCTTGGTTGTGATGGGATCGTGGGCCTGACAAAGGCCCGCCGCCACGACAAAAAGCAAGCTCCAGCGCATCACGCTGGCCGTCGCGCCGCGGCGCCGCCCTAGTCGCTGCTCCGCGCCGGCGCCGGCTTCTTGTCCTTGTCCTTGAACAAATCCTCCAGCTTCGCGTTGCGATCCACCGCCAGGTCGAAGAACCCGATCATCATCTCTTCCCAGCTCTGGTCGCCCCACTTCACGTCCACGTTCGGATTCGGGTTGTTCGGATTATTCGGCGAGTTGTCGAAGTGGGCCGTGCACTCGATCCTGGTCCCCTTCACCAGCACGCGCGGCTTCTCCAGGTAGTAGGAGAGCTGCCAGCTAAAGCTGTATTTCGGAACTTTCAGCAAAACCTCCGACTCGCCGGTCGGATACACCAGCCGGTACTCGAAATCCTTCCCACGCAGGTGCATGTGCGGCAGCAGGCCGGTCAGCGTGGCCGTGTCCTGAATGGTGATCTCGGACCGCACTTCGTAATCCGGATCACCCGCCGGAATCGTGAACTTCCGGTTCTGCGCCGACGCCGTCAGCACCCGCACTTTCGGCGGCTCCTTCGCAAAAATCAGCCCGATCTTGGTCTGGTCTGTGCCCGCCTTGCCGTTCGCCGTGTAGTGCAACTGGAAGACAAAGTCCGATCCCGCCTTGATCATTTTCGCCTGGCCCGGCTCGAGCACCTCGGGAATCACACCCGGCGCAAATCCGACCAGAAACTCTCCGAACCCGCCGTCGTCGCGCTTCTTTTTCTTGTCTGGATTCGCCGCCTGGTTCTCGTCCTTCGCCTTCTTCGGCACAAACGGAATCCCGGGCTGCGCCTCCCTCATCCATTTCGAGTCCGGCGGCCGCACGAACGCAATCACGTGGTGCACCAGCGCCCGGTTGCCCGGCCGCACTTCCGCCATCTGCACCCATTTGTCCTCGGTGAAGCCCGTCGGGATGACTATGTACTGATACTCAATAGTCCCCGACGCCGGCACTTGAAACTCGTTGGGCATCTCGAAGACGGCGTCCGGCTGTCCGATGTTCCACCCGTCCACGAAGCGGCGCGGGGCCGGGAGGTCATTCGGATCGCCTTGCGGCGCGCCTGCATCCACCCAGCTCACCAGCGTCTCGATGTCCGACGGGGCCAGCGACCGGTCGTTCTTGAACATCCCGTGTTCGCTGGGGTCGGCAAACCACGGCGGCATGCGCTTCAGCAGCACCGCCTCGCGGATGGCCTTCGCCCATGGCCGTACCTGCTGATAGGTAAGAAGCGACATCGGGGCCGCCTCGCCCGGCCGGTGGCACCCCTGGCAGTTCTTTTGCAGAATCGGCGCCACGTCGCGGCTGAATGTCGGCTGCCGCGTCGTCCCCGTTGCCGCCATGGCCGCGGCTCCCGCCACCATCATCAGTGCCGGAATCAAACCCTGGGTCTTCATGGACAGACCTCCTCCGCTTGCTCCAGTATAGCGAAAAAGCATGCCGCGGACCCGGCCACTTGACTAAAGTTACAATCGCTACGGGCCACTCGGGGCTTCTGCCGGACCCGGCGCCTCGTCCTCGCGAGTCTCTGCTTTGGTATCCTGATTCCCCAGGAATCGATTGCCATGAAACTTCGCCTGACTTTCATTTTGGCCGCGCTTATCTGTGCTCCTTTGTGGTTGCTCCCCGCCGCCCGAGCCGCCTACCGCCCCACGGCCGAAAACCTCGCTGCCCGCCAATGGTTTGAGGACGCCAGGTTCGGCCTGTTCGTCCACTGGGGCTGCTACAGCGTGCTCGCCGACGGCGAGTGGGTCATGAACAACCGCAAAATCCCCATCTCCGAGTACGAGCAGGTCCCCGCCATGTTCGACCCGGTCCACTACGACCCCGCGCAGTGGGTATCGCTGGTGAAAGCGGCCGGCATGCGCTACATCACTATCACCAGCAAGCACCATGACGGCTTCGCCATGTTCGGCTCCAAGCTCACCGATTGGAACGTCGTCGACCGCACGCCTTACAAGAAGGACGTTATCAAGATGCTGGCCGACGAGTGCCACCGCCAGGGCATCAAGCTGTTCTTCTATTACTCGCAGCTTGACTGGCACAACCCCGACTACTACCCGCGCGGCCGCACCGGCCGCACGGCCGGCCGCCCCGAGTCCGGAGACTGGTATCGCTACCTGGACTTCATGGACGGCCAGCTCCGCGAGTTGCTTACCAACTACGGCGACATAGGAGGCATCTGGTTCGACGGCATGTGGGACAAGCCCGACGCCGACTGGCGCCTCGAAAAAACCTATTCCCTCATCCACAGCCTCCAGCCAGCGGCCCTGGTCGGCAGCAACCATCACCTACTCCCCTTCGACGGCGAGGACTTCCAGATGTTCGAGAAGGACCTCCCCGGCGCACACACCGCCAGCTTCAACAGGGATTCCCAGGTGGGCAAACTTCCGCTCGAGACCTGCGAGACCATCAACGGCGCCTGGGGCTACAACCAGAATGACTGGCGCTACAAGAGCGTCCGCGATCTCATCCAATACCTGGTCCGCGCCGCAGGCCACAACGCCAACTTCCTCCTCAACGTCGGGCCGCGCCCCGACGGCACGATTCAGCCCGAGTTCGCCGACCGTCTCCGCCAGGTGGGCGCCTGGCTCAAAGTCAACGGCGACAGCATCTACGGCACGCGCGAAGGCCCCATCCCTCCCGCCGACTGGGGCGTCAC
>DASQHK010000541.1:0-3754 GCA_035632135.1 Bryobacterales bacterium | reverse complement strand
GGGATATACTCGATATCGAGCCGTGGCGGGCGTGGACGACGCGTGCCTGAAGAGCGATATCAGCCCTCGCGTTCGTTTCTTCGTGTTTACGGAAGAGCCCGACCGCCATCAGCTTGTGCGCGTGGGGGAAGAAACGCCGGCGCCGCTCGCGCGCGCGGACGGAACGGCCGATGGGCTGATCACGCGGCTCTACCGGCAGGCGCTGGGGCGTGACCCGAGCGCGGAAGAGCGGCAGGCGGCCCTGGAGTTCCTGGCGCCCAAGGTCACTTCCGAGGGACTGGAAGACTTGCTGTGGAGCGTTTTCCTCTCCCCGGAGTTTCAGTTCATCGAGTGAGATCATGAAATCGGAAGACCCAGTCACGGAATTATTTCGAGGATTGAGCCGGCGGCATTTTCTGCGGGCTTCGGCGGGGGCGACGCTGGCGGCGCTCGCCGCCCGGGAGCCGCGCCTCCTCGCCTCCGAGACGGCGCCCAAGATTAAGCCTACTGCCGATACCTTCATCCTGCTGTGGATGGCCGGCGGCATGGCGCAGACCGAGACGTGGGACCCCAAGCGCTACACGCCGTTCGCCCCGGGCGTGGAGTGCAAGCGCGTGCTCAGCACCTTCCCCAGCATCGACACGGCCGTCGACAACATCAAAATCTCGCAGGGGCTGGAGCGGATCGCGAAGGTGATGGACCGCGGCACGCTGATCCGCAGCCACCGGCTGGGCGACCTGGGCCACATCCTGCACTCGCGGCACCAGTACCACTGGCACACCGGCTACGCGCCGCCGCTCTCGGTGGCCGCGCCGCATATGGGCGCCGTCCTTGCCCGCACGCTCGGGCCCCGCAATCCGGACATGCCCGCCTTCGTCGACATCGGGCAGAACCTCGAAATCGGCGCCGAAAGCGACGCGGTGAAGGCGTTTCACACCGCCGGCTTTCTGGGCACCGAGTACGGGCCGTTCCTGATCACCGATCCCAACGACGCAGCGCGCAGCGTGCGGCCGGCGCACGTGACGGCCGAGCGGTTCCGCGAAAGATATCAGCGATACAAAGCGCTGCTGGCGGCGAGCCCGATCCTGAAATATGGCAGCGATTACCAGCAGGAGTCGCTTCTGCGCTCGGTGGAGAACGCCCACCGGCTGCTGAACTCGCCGGCCGCCAAGGCCTTCGACCTCTCGCTCGAGCCGCAGCGCAGCTACGACACTTACAACACCGGGCGCTTCGGCCTGGGCTGCCTGCTGGCGCGGCGGCTCACGGAGGCGGGGGCGCGGTTCGTCGAGGTCACCAGCGAATACATCCCGTTCCGCTACTGGGACACGCACGAGAACGGCCACCAGCGGACCATCGGCATGAAGCAGTGGATCGACGCGCCGGTGTCACAACTGGTGCTCGATCTCGAAGAGCGCGGGCTGCTCGACCGAACCTTAGTGGTTCTGGCGAGCGAGTTCGGCCGCGACATGATGGTGGAGGGCAAGCCCGACAACCGCGTGCCGGACCAGGTGGCCACTACCCAGCCCGACGTGATGACCGAACCGAAGCACTACGGCATGCACCGGCATTTTACCGAAGCCTCGAGCGTGCTGATCTTCGGCGGCGGCTTCAAGAAGGGCTTCCTCTACGGCAAGACGGCCGATGAGCGGCCGCTCAAGATCGTCGAGAACCCGGTGACGATCGAGGACCTACACGCCACGCTGTACCACGCCATGGGCATCCCGCCCGACCTTGCCTACTACGTCGAGAAGCGCCCGTTCCGGGTCACCAAGGACGGCAAAGGCAAGCCGATCCGCGAGCTGTTCGCGTAGCTCGCCGGCGCCCTCGCACCTCGCAGCTCGCGCAAAACAGGGCGCACCCTCGCCCCACCAATGGGCAAGTTCTCAAAGGGCCTGCTCACTGGGGGCTACTGTTGCGCGGGAGCGAGGGTAATCTCAAAGACGCCGGCGCTGGTCCCGGCGTAGAGGTGGTTCGGGTTCTGCGGGTCGAACGCCAACCCGCCGGTGTTGGATGGCAGCCCGGTGGTCACGACGGCGCTCCAAGTTGTTCCGCCATCCGTGCTCCGCAGCAGTCCCGTGGGATAAGTATTCGCGTAGATCGTGCCGTGCGGGTCAACCGTCCCAAAAAAGCCCTGTTCCGGCAGTTCCCACTGGTTCCAGGTTGCTCCTCCATCCGTGGTGCGGTACTGCAAAGGGAAGCTGGGGCACGGTCCATCGATACATCCGGCGGTGGCGTACGCCGTGCCCGTGTTCCTCGGATCGGCTACCAGTCTGTTGATGAATAAAGAGTAGCACCCGAGGCTCCCGAGGCTAGTCGTCCAGCTATTTCCCCCGTCCACGCTTTTGAATAGCGCGGGATTGAGCTCGCAAGGACCAGCCACATCTCCTCCCGCGTAGAGCGTGTTTCGGTCTTGTGGGTCGATCGCAAGCGCCGTGATCCACGCTGACTGCGGAACCACCAGCTTCACCCAGCTTGCGCCGCCATCCGTGCTTTTGAAGCCTCCCAGCCCGTAAAGCGTGTTTGAGTCTTGCGGGTCGATTGCCAGCACACCCACGTCCAGCTTCACCCAGTTTCTCCCCCCATCGGTGCTCTTGAATGCGCCTGCGGTATTGAAACCTGCGCCAATCGTGGCGTAGACCGTGCTCGCATTCCGGGGATCGACCGCCAGGGCGGGAACATTCGACTCAGACAAGACGGGGTTCGCACTCCAAGTGCTTGCTCCATCCGTGCTCTTAAAGATGCCCGCGCCGTACACTCCTGCATATACCGTGCTCGGGTTCTGGGGATTAACCGCCAGCGCAGAGATACTTGTCGCCGTCAGCCCGGAGTTGGCCGCAGCCCAGGTCGCTCCTCCATCGGTGCTCTTGAGGATCCCGAGCCCGCCGGCGCCGGCGTAAACCGTGCTCGGGCCTCGCGCGAATCGGGTCCGGGCGCGAATCGGATTGTGACGCCGTTCGCCCGGCGCCACGGCTACCCACCCCGCAGCCGGCGGCGAAGCAAGGACCACACTCCAGGTTCCGCCACCGTCCACGCTCTTCAATACTCCGTGATCACTTGGCGCGTACAGGGTGCTGGAATCTTGCGGATCAATCGCCAGGCTCTGTGCGACGAGCCCGTCGTTTGCCACAGCCCAGTTCGACCCCGCATCCGTGCTCTTGAATAACGTGCCCCCGCTTGCGTACAGCGTGTGGGGATTCTTCGGGTCAATCGCCAGGGAAGTGATCTGAAGCCCTGTGCCGGTCAGGCCGGAATTGATGGCGCTCCAGCTAGCTGCCCCATCCGTGCTCTTGAAGAGTACCCCTCCATATCCCAAAGTCACGGTGGTCGCCGCGTACAGCGTGCTCGGGTTTTGTGGGTCGATCACCAGGGCTTGCAGGGAAAAAAATGGCTGCCCGTATACCTGGTCCGGCAGGCCGGAGCCGGCCGCGCTCCAGCTTGCTGCCCCATCTGTGCTCTTGAACAAGCCGGTGGCAGTCGCCACGTACAGCGTGCTCGAGTTTTTCGGATCAATCGCCAGCAGCATCGGCCCTGTTGTGGAGGGGATGCCTGTCAAACCGGAGCTGGCCTCGCCCCAGGTCGCCCCGCCGTCCGTGCTCTTAAGAAGGTCGCCGGAGCTGGGCACGCCATAGATTGTGCGCGAGTTCTGTGGATCAACCGCCAGGATCCTGACGAAAGCCGCGTCAGGCCCTGTGGGACTTATCCCGCTCCAGTGTCTGGCCGCATCCGTACTCTTGAATAATGTGGCGCCAGCCGACACGTACAGGGTGCTCGGGTT
>DASQHK010000540.1:0-5820 GCA_035632135.1 Bryobacterales bacterium | reverse complement strand
AAACCTTGGATCAGAGCGCAGCCTGCTGTACATGGGATATTCCCGGAGCCAGGCCAAGCGGCAATCCCGCTCGTCGCAGGCGCGCCGCAGCCACGCGAACCCCTGGTCGTACTGCTCCAGGCCGAAGTGAACGACGGCTATATTGACTGGTGAGACGTAGCGCCGCCGCCCAAGCTCCAGCAGCTCTTCGAGCAGCTCGGTGGCCTTGTCCCGCTTTCCCCATAGCGCGTAGCAGGAGCCGAGGTCGCCGAGAATCAGCGGGCTGCCGCCGGAAAGCTCCCGCGCTTTCTCGAAAGCGGCCACGGCTTCTTCAAACTGCCCCTTCTCTTGGTAAGCCCACCCGAGGTCCCAGTGGGTGCGGTAGAAGTTCGGGTCGAGATCCAGCGTCTTGCGATACTGCTCCATCGCCTGCTCGTATTGCCGGCGGATGAGCAGAATATCGCCCAGGTTCGTGTTGATAATCAGCGAGAGTGGGTCGAGGCTCTGCGCGCGCAAAATTTCGGTGTAGGCTTCGTCGATGCGGCCCAGCACGGCCAGGTAGTCGATCGCGTACCAGTGATGCGCGGCGGCGCAGCCCGGGTTCAGCCGGATGGCGCGCTGGTAGTGCCGTTCCGCGTCCGTCCAGTTCCAGTCGTAAAGCGACCGCACCAGCCCCAGCGAGGCGTGCGCTTCCCCCAGCCGGTCGTCGATCTCCAGGGCTTTTTCGGCGGCTGCCTTCGCCTTTGGCATCACCTCGTGCGGGGCCACCATGCCGTATTGTCCCAGCAATGCATAGGAGTCCGCCAGACCCACATAGGCAGAGGCAAAGCGGGGATCTTCGGCGATGGCCGCTTCGAAGTACTCGATCCCTTTCAACAACCGCTCTTCGGTGCGGTGATTCCAGCAATACCGGCCGCGTAAGTAAAGGTTGTAGGCCAGCAGGTTCTCCGTGCGCTGCTCCACCAGCGGACGCGCCGCGAGCGCCCCGGGCCCCTCCGCCAGCTCCACGCGCAGCTTGTGGACGATGGCCCGCGAGATCTCATCCTGGATGGCGAAGACGTCCTTCATCTTCCGCTCGTAGGTCTCGGACCAGAGGTAGACGCCTTCCGCCACGTCGATCAGTTGCGCCGTCACGCGCAGCCGCTCGCCCGCGCGCCGCACGCTGCCTTCGAGCACCGTCCCCACGCGGAGCTGCTCGCCGATTTTGCGGATGTCCCGCCCTGCCCCCTTGAACTGGAACGCGGAGGCGCTGGCCACCACGTGCAGCCCCTCCACCTTGGTCAGCGCATGGATCAGCTCTTCGGTCAGCCCGTCGCTGAAGTATTCGTTCTCGGCGTCGGCGCTCAGGTTGGCGAACGGCAGTACCGCGATGTTCTCTCGCGGCGCGCGGGCTGCCTGGGCCGGCTCCCGCTCCGCCAGCACCGCCTCCCGCCGCCGGATCATCGGCGCGTAGCACCCTTTAGGCAGCTCGATCCACAGCGGGTCGTTCGCCCCTTCGCCCTGGTAATACTTGTTCAACTTGGAGCGGAGACGCCGCGCCTCCACGCGCACGATGGGATCGATGCGCGGATCGAACGACGGTTTTTTATCGAAGACCTCGACGCCCAGCAGGTATTCTTTGATTTCGTGCCCGCGGCCCGCGATCACCCGCTCGACGGCGAAACGCAGGAAGCGGCGGATGCGGTCGGAGTTGACAAATTCCTTGCTCGCGACGATCCTGGCAAGCTGCGCCCGAATAGACTCGGCCGAAATGCCGGCCGGCCCTGCGCCGCCTGCGCGAGTAAGGTTCTCTGCCACTGCGGATGCTCCGTTCGCACTGACGTGATTGGATTCACAAGTACTCAGTTTGGATGCGGCCGCCGCTCAGCGTTTCGGCGCCAGCTTGTGCCAGTCTTGGCCCGCCCGGCCGTTCAGGTCCCACACCACCCGGCCGTGGCGCACGGTCAGCTCCGAGATCAGCTTCTGGTTGCCCATCTGCCGCGCATTCCCCACATCAAGATAACCGAACTCGCCCGTTAACAGTCGTAAAACCGCCACATCGGCGTCCGAGCCGACGCTCAGGTTCCCCAGCTCCGGGCGCTTGATCTCGCTCGCCGGGTTCATCGTGCTCATTTTGACCACGTCGGCGAGCGGCACGCCGGCGATCAGGATTTTCGACATGGTCGTAGTCATATCCTTCATGCCCGCGTTCATGCTGGTGTGGTGCAGGTCGGTCGAGATCGAATCCGGAATCCATCCCTGGTGGATGGCCGGCCAGGCCTGCCGCCACAAAAAGCTCCCGCCGCCGTGCCCCACGTCGAACTTCACGCCGCGCTTGCGCGCCGCAAACAGATACGGCAGCACTTTGTCGTTGTCATCGAGCATCGGCACCGCGCCGAGGTACATGTGCGTGGAAATATCGCCGGGCCGCAGGTGCTCCAGCACAAGCTGCTGATAAGGCCGCTCCGGCCGGAACGTCCCGAAATCCACCATCACCGGAATGTTGGCCAGCTTGCCCGCTTCCACCGCCCGGTCGACCGAGACCCACTCCGGCCCGAGATAGTGCGCCGATTTCACGCCCACCACCGTGTCGGCATACTGCTTCGCCACTTTCGCCGTCGCCTCGGCGTCCATGTCCTGCACGTTCTGCTCGATGGTGTCTTCGCCGCCCATGCCGCGCCCCACGATGTTCAGCAGAGCGAGCACGCGGGTCCGCGAACGGTCGATGACCCGGTCCTTGAAATCCGGGAAATTCCGCCAGCCGGAACTGCCGGCATCGACCACCGTCGTGACCCCCGCGCGAAACGTGAAGCCGTCGGGATACACGCTCAGGTCGCCGGAGTAGGCCCGCCGCATCCCTGTGCCGGCATAAACGTGCGTATGGATATCCACCAGCCCCGGCACAACGTAAAGCCCGTCGCAGGGCACGACCCTCCGCGCCTGGTCGGCCGCGATATTCGGCTCGACCGCCGCAATCTTGTTGCCGGCGATGGCCACGTCCATGACGCCGTCGCGGTTATTCCTGGGGTCGATGACGTGCCCGCCCTTGAGCAACAGATCGTAAGGCTGCGCCAAAGCCGCCGCAGCGAAAATAAGAAGGCCAGCAAAGAAACCAATGCAGCGCCGTGTCAATCGCATAGTGAACCGTGCCCTCCGCGAAGTCGGAAACGCCCATTGTACCCCTGTTAGAATAAAAGGAACGTCTCTATGTCCGACAATGAGCATAGACGCGCGGCCCTGCTCGACGCCCTCGAGGCGCGCATCCTGGTCCTCGACGGCGCCATGGGGACCATGCTGCAACAAAAGCAGCTCACCGCGGAAGACTTCGGCGGCCCGTCGCTTGAAGGCTGCAACGAGTACCTGGTCAAGACGCGGCCCGACGTGATCCTGGGCATTCACCGCGCGTATCTCGCCGCCGGGGCCGACATCATCGAGACGGATACGTTCGGCGGCACGCGCATCGTGCTCGGCGAGTATCACGTGGCCGAAATGGCTCGCGAGCTGAACTCCACCGCTGCGAGGCTCGCCCGCCAGGCGGCCGACGACTTTTCGACCCCGCAGAAGCCGCGCTTCGCGGCTGGCTCCATGGGCCCGACGACCAAGGCGATCACCGTCACCGGCGGCGTCACTTTCGACCAGCTTCGCGAGGCCTACTACGAGCAGGCCAAGGCGCTGGTGGAGGGCGGTGCGGATCTCCTGATCCTCGAAACCTGCCAGGACACGCGCAACATCAAGGCCGGCCTGCTGGGCATCGAGCGCGCGCGGCGCGAACTCGGCCGCAGTATTCCCCTCATCGTCTCCGGCACCATCGAGCCCATGGGCGCGATGCTGGCCGGCCAAACCGCCGAAGCGCTGTGGGCCTCCATCTCGCACGCCGATCTGCTCGCCGTCGGCCTGAACTGCGCCACCGGCCCGGAGTTCATGACCGACCACATCCGTACGCTCGCCGAGCTGGCGACCACGCGCATTTCGTGCTTTCCCAACGCCGGCTTGCCCAACGAAGAGGGCAAGTATCTCGAAACGCCCGAGTCGCTCGCCGCGCAGCTCGATCGCTTCGTCCAGCACGGCTGGCTCAACATCGTCGGCGGCTGCTGCGGCACCACCGACGCCCACATTCGCGCCATCGCGCAGATGGCCGAGGGCCGCCCGCCGCGCCTCCCGAAGCCGACGTCGCACCGCGTTTTCTTTTCCGGCATCGATCTGGTCGAGGCGGAGGACAGCAGCCGCCCGCTGCTGGTGGGCGAGCGCACTAACGTCATCGGCTCGCGGCTGTTTAAGAACCTGGTGGCCGAAGAAAAATGGGAAGAGGCCACGGAGATCGCCCGCCGCCAGGTGAAAAACGGCGCGCACCTGGTCGACGTCTGCCTGCAATCGACGGACCGCGACGAGCTGAAAGACATCCCGCCCTTCTACGAAAAGCTGATCCGCAAGATCAAGGCTCCCATCGTGGTGGACACCACCGACCCGCGCGCCATCGAGCTGGCGCTTACCTATTGCCAGGGCAAGAGCATCATCAACTCCATCAACCTCGAGGATGGCGAGGAAAAGTTCGAGCGCACCTGCCCCCTCGCCCGCTCTTACGGCGCTGCTCTGGTCGTCGGCTGCATAGATGAGGACAAGCAGCAGGCCCAGGCCTTCACCCGCGAGCGCAAGCTGGCCATCGCTCAGCGCTCCCGTAAGCTGCTCACCGAAAAATACGGCATCCCGGCGGAAAACATCGTCTTCGACCCGCTGGTATTCCCCTGCGCCACCGGCGACGCCAACTACATCGGCGGCGCGGTCGAAACCATCGAAGGCATCCGCCTCATCAAGCGTGAGATTCCGTTCGTCAAGACTATCCTCGGCATCTCGAACATCTCCTTCGGGCTGCCGCCGGCGGCGCGCGAGGTGGTCAATTCCGTCTTCCTTTATTACTGCACCAGGGCCGGCCTCGATCTCGCCATCGTGAACGCCGAGAAGCTGGAGCGCTTCGCGTCGCTCCCAACCGAAGAGCGCCAGCTCGCCGAGAGCCTGCTGTTCAACACGCCGCCGCCCGGCCTCGCCGCGCCGCCCGACTGGCGCGAGCAAACGCCGGAGCAAAAGGCCGCCATCAACCAGTTCCACATCGCGGCGATCACCGAGCATTTCCGCAAGGCCACGGCAAAAGTAAAAGCCAAAGCCGCCGACCTCCCGCTCGACGAGCGCCTCTCGAACTACATCATCGAAGGCACCAAAGACGGCCTCATTGCGGACCTCGAACGGAAGCGCCAGGAAGGCGCCGCCCCGCTCGACATCATCAACGGCCCGCTGATGGCCGGCATGGCTGAAGTCGGGCGTCTGTTTAACAACAACGAGCTGATTGTGGCTGAGGTGCTGCAATCGGCCGAAGCCATGAAGGCCGCCGTGAACCACCTCGAGCAGTTCATGGAGAAGGCCGAGACCTCCACGCGCGGCAAGATCATCCTGGCCACGGTGAAGGGCGACGTCCACGACATCGGCAAGAACCTGGTCGAGATCATTCTCAGCAACAACGGTTATCGCGTGATCAACCTGGGCATCAAGGTCCCGGCGCAGGATTTGATCGTTGCATATCAGAAATATCTACCGGACGCCATCGGCCTCTCCGGCCTGCTGGTGAAGAGCGCGCAACAGATGGTGATTACCGCCGGCGACCTGCGCGAGGCCGGCATCCGCGTGCCGCTGCTGGTGGGCGGCGCGGCGCTCTCCGACAAATTCACGCGCCTCAGAATCGCCCCCAGCTACGGCGAGCCGGTCTGCTACGCCAAGGACGCCATGACCGGCCTCAGCCTGATGAACCGCCTCATGGACCCGCGCGAGCGCGATGCCGTGCTCGAGGCCCACGCGCCGGCCGAAGCTGCGCCC
>DASQHK010000539.1:0-5675 GCA_035632135.1 Bryobacterales bacterium | reverse complement strand
CCCTGGCCGGGGCCGAAATAATAGACGCCGCATTCGCCTGCTTCTTTGTCGCCGCGCGCCGCGGGGATTGCATAGGTAGCGGCGCGCATGGGCCGCGACCCTTCCGGCTTCCAGCCGCTGGGCGTCGCCCATTGAATGCCGGCGGCGGTCTCACCTGCAAGCGGCGTCACGCCCGCCAACAGGGCAAGCAGAGTAAAGATGGCTCGCATGACACTCAGTATACCGGCCCGGCCTGGCTCACGCCGCCCGGGACGCCGCGCGCGCTTCCGCACCAGCGCGCCGACCGCGCCGCGCGTTCTACTGTCCATGCAGAGGCACTCTGGTGTATGCTTCCGACTGCACGGGAAACCATAATGGAGACCGCCGCCGTCCAGGTTGCAGCTCACGCCCGACACCGCATCGCCCTGCGGCTGCTTCCCTTTCTTTTCGTCCTCTACATCATCAACTACCTCGACCGCACCAGCGTTGCCTATGCGGCGCTCGGCATGTCGCGCGACCTGGGGTTCAGCGACCGGGTGATTGGCTTGGGAGCAGGCATTTTCTTCATCAGCTATGTGGCCTTACAGATCCCCGGCGCCCTACTGGTCGAGGTGTGGAGCGCGCGCCGCTCGATTGCCGCCATCCTGATCGCGTGGGGATCGCTGACGGCGCTGACGGCATGGGTACGCACCCCGGGCCAACTGTACCTGGCGCGTTTCGTCCTGGGCGCGGCGGAAGCCGGCTTCTTCCCAGGTGTCATCGTGTACCTCAGCCACTGGTTTATTCAGGAGGACCGCGCCAAGGCCACCAGCAACTTCATGGCTGCCATTCCTCTGTCCCTGGTGATTGGATCGCCGCTCGCCGGATGGATTCTCGGCCACCCGTGGCTGGGGGTGGAGGGCTGGCGCTGGCTGTTCATTCTGGAGGGCCTGCCGGCCATCCTGCTGGGCAGTATTGCGTTCTTCTACTTGACGGATTGGCCGCGCCAAGCCGGCTGGCTCGCTCCCGACGGGCGGCAGTGGATCAAACAAACCCTGGAAGAAGAACGGCCGGCCGGCACACGCTCAATCACGGCGTTGCAGGCGCTGCGCTCTCCGGCCATCCTGACACTGGCCTCTGTAGCTTTTCTCGATTACTTCATGTATTACTGCGTCATCTTCTGGCTTCCGACCATTCTGAAACGGCAGTCAGGGCTTTCGGATGTAAAGGTCGGCTTGCTCGGGGCTGTGCCGTACGCCGCGGGATTCGTCGCCATGCTGATCAACGGATGGCACTCCGACCGCACCGGCGAGAGACGCTGGCACGCCGCGGTCCCGCTGTTCATCGCAACCGTCGGAATAGCGGGTCTCCTTACCCAACCCGCCTCCATCCCAGTCACCGTTGCGTTGTTCGCCATGGCCAGTCTTGGGGCCACCGCGTTTCTCCCCGTCTTCTGGGCCATCCCGACCGAAATCCTGAGCGCATCGGCCGCGGCGGCCGGAGTGGGAATGGTCAACGCCGTCGGCAGCGTCGCGGGCTTTGCCGGTCCCTACACCTTCGGATACCTGCACACCCGCACGGGATCATCCACGCTTGGGCTGGCACTGATGATGCTTACCGCACTGGCGGGAGGGCTGCTGGTCCTGCTGACTCCCCGAGCGCCGCACCGCGGTGGCGAGGAACCCTCCGCGGCGTGATGCGCACATCCCGGCGTCAGTCTGGGACGTCGAGGGCCTGCCAGTCGAACTTCGCGGCCCGCGCCGGAAGATGATTGGCACTGGCGTAGTGATTGCGCGCGGCCACGATCTGATTCACCCAGTCTCCAAAGGGGAGCAGCAGCTCGCGGTAAACCAGGTAGCTCATGTCCACCGTTCGATCCGGCAAGTGATCTTTGACGTCGTCGACTTCGTGCAGGAAGCGGCGCCCGTTGGCCTCGGCCACGCGAGGATGCCAGCTCTTGTACCAGGTCGCCGTCGCATCACGCAAAGCGCGGTTGCGGCCGCGGCGGATTTTCTCGGCCGCCGCTATCGCCTGATCAAGCGCCGCCACGGCCCGCCGCGGCTGGTTGTTTTGGGAAGCAGCCTGGGCGGACTCGAGCAGCGTGTTCATGCGGCCGATCTCGAGGAGCATTTCGAGATTCTGCCGGCAGAGCCGGGCGACGGCCAGGAAAACCTCCAGGTTGTAACGGTTAAAGCTCGCGCGCTCCAGGTTCATGCGCACCAGGCCGAGCAGCTCGTCGTTCTCTTGCAAGAACTCGGAGGCAAGCTGGAGGCGTTTCGCATTTTCCTGGGCCCAGGTGGAGGCGAATCGCAGGTTCTCCGGCGCCGGCGCTGGCGGAAGCGGGAGGCTCTGATCGTGGGCCGGCCGCCGGGGCTTATAGACGTTGTCGGAATTGCCGAAGATCGGCTTCCGCGCGGTCGAGGCGACAGTTTCCCAACTGTCGGACCACAACTGCGCCTGCGTGCTCAAGAGCTGGTAGACCTGGTCCATGTTCACCACGTCAGGGCCGTAAAAAAGCGGATAAAACGTGCTCATCGATTCGCGCGGATCGGGAGAGCCGGGATGCCACGCCGTTCCGGACGCGGTGGCGTAGCCGAGCCAGAAGGTTTCGGGGTGCAGGCCCATGTCGGCCCAGCCGGCATTGATCTCGCCCATCAGATCCGCGTCCTTGCGCGAGGAATCGAAGGAGATTTTGTCGAAGGTCTCCTCGACGCGCGGGTTTTCGCCGCGCCCGGCGTGCAAGCGCTTCGAGGCGGGGAGAATGAAATAATTCGGAAACAGCTTTTCTTCGCCCTCGCTCGACGTGTAGATCATTTCCCGGATTCCGCGGGCCTTGAATATAGGATCGAATTGCGGGCCGTAGGTCTCGCCGTTAACCAGGTGGGAGGGCAGCGCGGCGAGGTCGGCCGGCTTCATCGGATACTCGCCCCAGAACATCACCGTGCGTCCCCGCTCGTGCAGGAAGTTGGCGGTCTTGGCGGTAAATTCGGCCAGCAGCTTGCCGACGCTGCCCAGCCGCGCTGCGGCCGCTTTCTCCTGGCACTGCGGGTTGTCGGCCAGGCCAATGTAGTAAGGTTCGTCGGTCGAGAGATAGAAATACTTCACGCCGCGGTTCGCGTCGAGCAGGTCCTGGTACATCCCGAACAGCAGCTTGTAGGAATCCGGGTTGGTGGCGCAAAGCTCGTAGTTGCTGTCGGGGAAAGAGCGCAGCGCGGCGTATTCGGGATGCTTCAGGATGAACGCGATGTGGGCGGGGCCGTCCAGATAAGGAATCAGTTGGACATAGTAGCGCAGCCCGTAATCGGTGAGCGCTTGCAGCTCGGCGGGGGAGAGCGCATAAGGCTCGACCAGCGCCGGAGCGCTCTTGTATTGGAAGTGTCCTTCGAGCTTGATGACGAAGCCATTCGCTTTGAAAAAGGCGGCTTGGCGGATGGCGCGCTTCAGCGCATCGAGGCGGTCAAGATGGTGCGCGTCGTCCCAGTAGATGTGGCGGCGCTCGAGATCAGGCCAATCCACGATCTGGCCCTCCGGCAGCCACAGCGAGCCGCCGCGCTTTTTCAGCAACTGAACCAGCGTCTCGACTCCATAAAACAGCCCGGCCCCAGCATTGGCCGTAATGCTGATGTTGTCTTTGCGCAACTCGATTTTATAGGCCTGCTCCGCGAGCGCCCGGTGATTTCGGTCCTGCGCTCGGCCGATCGTGACCGATCCGGGAACAATGCTCAGCCGCACCACGCCGCCCGGCCCGCCCTGCGGCGTTAAACGAAGCCGGAATCGTTTTTCCAGATCCTCGTTGAAGCTCTCGACCGCCACGTCGCCGCGCTGCACTCCGGGCCCCAGCTCCAGCCGCCAGGTCGAGTCGAAGGGAAGCTCCGATGCCCCGAGCGTGACCTGCTGGGGCTCCGGGATGACGGTGTACCCTCGCGCGAACAGCGGCGAGACGGTCGCAGCCTGCGAGGGAGCCGGCGGCAGCAAAGCGCAGACGGCTAACAGCAACGCGCAGCACAGTGTTCGAGTCATGGCAATCGTTCGTTCACCGCAGCAGCTCGCCGAGGAACGCGTCATCCGGCTGGCCATCGTACCGATACTTGTAAGCGTCGCCGAGCGGAATGGTCTGTCCCACCCAATTGGCCGGATCGGTCCACAGAACCGGCCGCGGCCGGATCGCGCGGACCAGGTCCGGCGTGTCCCAATGCAGCAGGAAGCCCGGAATCATCGCCTCAAACAGGCTCGCGTTCAAGGGCCGCTCCATGGCCGAACTGAGACTGTAAGGCGTATGGTCGAGCCACAGCTTGCTGATCCTGGAATCGACCGCGGCCGCGAGCAGCAGCCACATGCCCTTGACACCCCACGCCGCAGCGCGAATGCGGGCCGGATCCACATCGTCGCGCGCCGCGAGAAGATCGACGCCGCGCAGAATGTCGTGCGCGCGCATGGCAGGCAGGTTGAGGCCAATCGAGTTGGCCCGGTTATTGGTCAGCCAGTTTCCAAGGTAGGGGCGGTGATCGTCCTGCGATGGCGAGTCGCGCGGCTCCAGCTCCAGCACGACGTTTCCCTTCCCGGCCGCCGTTTGCGCCAGCGCCGCGGTGGACTTGTCTTTCACCAGCAGCAGCGCCGGCTTGCGCCCCGGCGAGGTTGGAACGTATAAAGTGCCCCCCATGTCAACGCCCGGCTCAGCTTCCAGGCTGATTCGGATTCGCTCCCGGCCCGACTCGTTCGCGTCTTCTAAGTTTTTCACCGCCGCCGTCCGGCCGTCGGAGGGAATGTGCAGGCGGCGCAGCTCCGCCAGCAGCTCCGGAGTGCCGCGCGGCTGCTTGCGCGCACGGTACTCTTCGAGAATCACCTCGTAGATCTTGCGGCTGCCCGGCAACTCATCCACCTGGCCGGATTTGGTGACCTGCAGCTCATAATCGGGATAAAGAGGGATCTCCTCCTCTCGCGCGTCGCCCTTGCCGTCCTTGAGCCAGCGGATCATCCATCCGTACATCTGCTCGCGCGTCTCGCGCGGCGTGCCGTGCGGGCCCGGCCCAATGAAAAAGTGCACCTTGTCTTCAGCTCCATACAACTGATACCAGCGCCGGGCTTCGTCGTAGACTATTCTGGCGCCGGGCGGCGTGAAGTAGTCGCCCTCCGTGCTGAGGACGAGCCAGGGGACCGCCGGCGCAACAACCTCCAGGAAATCGGCGTGGTCCAGGCCCGCCGCCAGAAATCCCGGCAGGCCCATTTCAGAATCCGGGTCCGGCCCGGCAAACAGCAGCCGAAACGAATTCAGAAAACAGGCCGGAGCCGCCGCCTTGATGCGCGGATCGAGGGCGGCGATGTAGGTCGTGAGACACCCGCCTCCCGAGCATCCCGCGGCGCCGATGCGCGACGCGTCCACCTCGGGGCGGCTGGCGAGATAATCGAGCGCACGCATGGCGTCCCAGATGAAATATCGCGCCACGCTTTCGCCGATGAGAAGGCTCTGCGCGCCCGCCTGGAGATGCTCGTTCGTGCAGCAGCCGGCGATCCCCCTGCCAGCGCGGCTGTCGTAGTCCTGCATGCGCTCGCCGAGTCCCACCGGGTCGTAGGCGAGCGCCACAAAACCTTTGGCGGCCAGGTGGGCGGCCATCACGTGGTTTTCCGTCTTGCCCAGCGTGGTGTGTCCGGCCGACATCAGCACCGCAGGGTAGCGGCCAGGTTTGTTGGGCCGGTAGAGGTTCGCTGTGACGTAATAG
>DASQHK010000538.1:0-14778 GCA_035632135.1 Bryobacterales bacterium | reverse complement strand
TCCTGGGTCTTGCCCTGCCGCGCCAGCACAACCCCCAGGTCGTAGTGCGCCTTGGCAAAATCAGGCTGCAGCCGCACCGCCTGGCGATAGTGGGCGGCGGCTCCGTTCCAATCGCCCAGCGCGGCGAGAACGCCGGCCAGGCCGTAATGCGCCGCCACCGATCCTGGCTCCAGCCGCAGCGCCTCCGAAAATTGCGGCTCCGCATCGCGGAGTTTTCCCGCGCGCGCGAGTGACGCCGCCAGGTTGTACCGCGCGCCCGCAAAATCGGGATCGAGCCGCACCGCCTCTGCATACTGGCGGGCCGCCTCCGGCGCCTGCCCGGCTTGATCGAGCGCCAAGCCCAGATTGTTGTGCGCCGCGGCGTAGTCCGGCTTGAGCCGCAGAGCCTCGGTGTAATACCCAATAGCCTCGCTGGTCCTGCCAAGCCGGGCCATAACGAGACCCAGGTTGTTGTGCGCCTCCGCGTATTCCGGATCCAGGCGCAGCGCCTCGCGGTACTCCCTGCCGGCCTCGTCGAGCTTTCCTTGTTTCTCGAGCGCCGTCGCAAGGCCGAAATGCGCCGTGGCATAACCGGGATCGAGATCGAGCGCGCCGCGGTACTCCACGACTGCGGCATTGAGCTGGCCGGCCTCGCTCAGCGCGCCGGCAAGTCCCAGGCGCCAGTCGGCGATCTCCGGCGCTTCCGCGAGCAGCGCCCGCCACTCGCCGGCGGCGGCCGCGGAGTCGTCTGCCTCGCGCAGCAATTCGGCGAAGCGCAGCCGGAATTGCAGGTCGTGCGGCGCCCGCGCTACCGCCTGCTCGTAAGCGGCGCGCGCTCGCCGCAAACCATCCGCCGAGGCGAACTGTTGTTTCATTGCGTGCAGCCTCTCCGCCTGTTGCGCTCGCCGCGGCTCGTGGCCGATCTGGTTGGTGAAGGGCGGCTGTCCCATGGTCTCGAACATGTTCGCCGCCATCCGGTATTGGTCCCAGCCGGTGTAAGCAAGCTGTTCCCCCACCTGCTGCTCGGAGGGCGGCGCGGCCGAGGCGGCGCGCCGACGCACCCAGCCTGGCAGCAGCGTCTCGGCTTGGCGCAGCACGGCTCGCGCCAGCACGTAGTTGCCGGCAAACTTCAGGTGCACGTGCTCGTAAAAGAACTCGTCGCCGGCGATGCCATCGCGTGACGCCTCCGCCAGCGCTACCTCGGCGTCAGCGAGCCGAACCGGTTGTGACGACAGCCTCCCGGCGATGTCTCGAATGCTCTGGTTGATGCGCGTGCCGGCGCGGAAGCGCAGCGCGTCCAGATCGCGCGCGAGGACGAACCGGCGCTTCGCTTCGGCCAGGTCGCCGAGCGCGAGCGAGCACCGCGCCAGCCGGAATTGTAAGCCGGCGAAGCGATCATCTATCTGCGCCGCCGCCAGCAACTCGCCCCTCGCCTTCGCGCAATCCCCCGCTTGCTCGAGCGTCACGCCGCGCTCATAGAGCGCCTTCCACCTGCTCCTGTCCGCCTCCGAGAGATCGCGGCGAGCGAGCGAGGCAAACGGCGCGCTGTCCTTGAGGTTGGTCGCAACCGTGCAAAGCACCACCGCGGCGCCGGCGCCCCGCGCCGCCCGGCAAATATCGAGCAGATTCTGCCGGAAACCGGCGTAGACGCGCTCCAGGCGCGGGTCATCCGCCGCCACCTGGTTCCGCAAAAACATCGCCATGCCTTTCCACTCCCGCAGCTCGGGCTCGTGGCGGGCCAGGCGCGACGCCGCATCTTCGAGCAGCTCTCCCGTGCGAGTCGATTTCAGCCAAATGTTGGCGCGAATCAGCGGCAAGTGCGGCGAGTAGCCGTGGAAGACCGTGCCCGGCCCGTAGGGGCCGACCACCTCGTTGTTACCCATGTATACGACATACAACTCCGGGGCCTGCCCCGCGCAATCGCGGCTGATGGGGACGATGGCGTGGGAGTTGATCGCCGTCATCGCTGTGTTGATCACCTGAAAATTCACGCCGGGGTATTCGTCTCGCAACATCGTCTCGAGCATGCGCCCGAAGCTGAAGGCCGGCTCTGGAAATCCCATCGCCGCCGACTCGCCGAGCACGAAAACGCGATAGCCGCCGCTCGGCTTCGAGCGGGGAAAAACGCAGGGCGTAGGAGTCCGGGCCAACGCGCGCGGGAAAAAGCGCCAGCCGAAACGCTGGTTGGTGGTCAGGGCGTCGCGGCCGCGGATGGGGACAAAAAAACCTGTCGGGTAACCGTAACCCGCCACCCGCAGCCCGGCCTCCAGCAAGAGAAAACAGAGCGCGGGAACGATCGTGGCCGCCGCCAGCCGCCACACCCAGGCGCGGCCCGCGCTCGGCGCCGGCTTCGGAGCAACGGCTGGCGCGGCTTTACCCGGCGCTTTCGGAACGTGGGGCATCGCCGACCGCTACCTTACGGCGGGCGCAGGCCCGCTCGCAACTTTTCTCAGCATCTCGATCGCAGCGTCAGCCATGATTTCACCGCCTCGGGCGCGACGCGTAACCAGCCGCCGGCAGCGGAGCACAGACCGAGCCGCACGATCGCACTCGCGCGACGGCACGGCCTCGGCATGCTCGCCGCTTTACTACTCTCGCGGCAGCTTTGCGAGCGCCTCGCCGGCCGCCCGGCGAGCTTGTGGCTCCGCACTCGAGGCCGCTTTCTCCAGATAGAAGCGCGCTTCGGCCAGCTTGCCTTGCCCGGCCAGGGCCAATCCTAGGTTGAGCTGCGCCACGGCAAAATCCGGAGCAATGCGGACCGCTTCGCGCAGCTCCTTTTCCGCGCCGGCGCCGTCTCGCAGTTGCGTGAGCGCGACGCCCAGGTTCACACGCGCCTCGGGCAGGTCGGGATTGCAGGCCACGGCGCGCCGCAACAGTTCCGCCGCACGGCCCGGCTGGCCTTGCTGCGTGTAAAAGCTGCCGAGCATGTTCAGCGTCGGCGCATCGTCCGGAGCGAGCGTCCGTGCGGCCTCGAGCGTCTCCACCGCAGCCGGAAGCCGGCCCGCCGCTGCCAGGGCGAGCGCGAAATTGCGCAGGCCCGGCTGAAAATCCGGCTGCCGCCGCCGCGCCTCTTCATAAAGCGGGATCGCCTGCTCGGGGCGGCCTGCGTTCCGCCAGGCGTTCGCCAGCTCGTAATAATACCCAGCTTCGGCAGGCCGGTATTTCTCGATCAGCTTTTCCAGTCGCGGGATGCCGGCCTCCAGATTGGCGCTCTCCTTCACCTGCGCCACCGCCAGGTCAAGCTCGTTCTGCACCGCCCGCGGAAGCCGCGGCGGGTAGAGCAGCACAACCTCTCCCAGCAAGGAATTGTCCTCGCTCGCGTGCTGCTCGGCCAGCGGCGCCAGCAAGTCGCGCGCCGGCAGCCGCCTCTGGATGTAGTGATCCGTCATCACCACGTGGACGGCGTCCTCGGTCCGCCGCTTCGGCATGTGGCAGCCCAGGCAACCGCGCGCGGCCGTGTGCCGGCTGGACGCGATGAGCTTGTCGATCTTCGCCTGGTGGCAGCGCAGGCACGCTTCCGTATAATGCCGCGCCGCCTGCTCGCCGCGCCGCGACTCATGCGGGTCGTGGCACGTGGTGCACAGCAGCTTGCCGGCGCTCTTTTGGAAGCAGGCCGATTTCATGAGGCGGTAGGCGGCGTGATTCACTTCGAAAGGGTCGCCGCGCCTCCCCTGCGGCGCCAGGTCGAAATGCAGAATGTAATCCGCCAGCGGCTCGCCGGGCCGGTAAGAAAAAACTTTTCGCCCACGGCGGCGCATCGCGTAGGGCAGCCGCTGCGTGGTCGATTCCAGGTGGCACTGCAGGCACACCTCGAGTTGCCGCTCTGCGCTCAGCCGGGCCGGGTTCACGATGGCGGCTCTCACAGTCGCCGCCGGTTTCCCCTGGGCGGTCGCTTCGATGTGCGCCTGGCCCGGGCCGTGGCAGCGCTGGCAATCAATGCCTTCCGGAATCGCGCCCGGAAACCGCAGAGGCTCCTCCGCGGTTTCAGTCCCAATGCCGCCGGCCGGATACGCGTCGTGGCAAAAGAAGCACTCGCCGGTGATCTCGCGGCGAGAATCCAGGTGGTCGGGCCGGTCGTAGCCCGGCGCCATGGCCCAGTAGCCCCCGCCTTCCGTATACCAGGCCACCGGCAAATCCAGCAGCCGGCCGTCAGCGGTGCGGCTGAGGTACGTGCGCGCGTGGTTTCCCGAGCCGAGCACGTAATCGATGCGCTTCTCCACCACGTTAATGCGGCTGCCCTGGAGGTCGAGCTGATAGCGGCGCTGATAGTAGCTGCCGTCGCGTTCCAGCATTTCGTAATGCCGGTCGGAGGCGCGGTGATAGAAGGTGTGGTTCCGGCTGAAATCCTCGATCATGCGCGCGGGCTGCGCGCGGTAGAAGGACCGGCCCATGCCCGTGCGCCGGCAAGTCTCCCAGATCCTCCGGTGGCAGCCGGCGCATGCGGAAGGGTCCGCGTAGCCGCCCGCGTCGGCGCGGCAGGCGCCGGCCATTCCTGCCAGCGCTGCCAGTGAAACTGCCAGCGTGCCCGCGGCAGTGAAGCTCGCTGCCCTCACGTTCGCCCGGTATCCTATCACAGCGGTTATGACGCGAGTTCCGCCCGCCCTGCTTTTCTTGACAATGCCGCAACGCTATACTAGCCTTTTCTCAATACAAAAAACCGCGTTTCTACGGTTACATAGGGAGACTTCTATTATGTTTGATAGCAAGCGGCTATTTCTTCTCCTGTTCGGCGTTCTCGCTTTCACAATTTCGACCGCGGCCCAAACCGATCTTTCCACCATCCGTGGCGCCGCTTCCGACCCCACCGGCGCGGTCGTTCCCGGAGCGAAAATCACGGTAGTCGACGTCGACACCAATCTCTCGCGCGAGACCGTCACGACCTCCGGCGGCGATTATGAGATCCCGTACCTCGCGCCGGGCACCTATCGTCTGACCGCGGCGGCCAGCGGCTTCAAAACTTTCGTGGCCGAAAACGTCCTCCTCACCAGCCGCCAGACCCGCCGCATCGACATCGCCTTCGAGCTTGGCGCGGTCGGCTCCGAAGTGACCGTGACTGCCAGCGCCGCCGTCATCAGCACCGAGGGCAGCCAGGTCGCCGGCGGCTTCAATCGCAAGGCGTTTATCGACAGCCCGCTGAGCCTGAGCTTTTTCCCGCAAGCCTTCATGCTGACGCTGCCCAACGTGCAATCGCAGAACGGCGGCTGGTCGCTGCGGTTCGCCGGGCAGCCTTCCGCCCAAATCGTCGAAAGCCTGGACGGCGTGCCCAGCGATGGCCCGGTCAACCTGGTCCAGAACATGAATGATTTCGAAGAGCTGCAGGCGGTGCCGGTCAACAACTCGGCCGAGTTCAGCCGCGTGGCGACCTTCAGCATGGCCGGCAAGAGCGGCACCAACGAGTTTCACGGACGCGCTTACTACGAGCTGGCAAGCTCGGCCTTGAACGCGCGCGGATTCTTTGATACGCAAAAAGCAAAGAACCATCAGCACCACGGCGGCGGCAGCATCTCCGGCCCCATCCGGAAAGACAAGACGTTTTTCTACGCTGCTTACTACATGGAGCGCATTCCCGGCAGCACCTTCTACAACCGGAATGTTCCCACCGCTGCCTTCCGCTCCGACGATTTTTCCCAACTCTCCGCCGCCATCAGGGACCCCCTCAGCGGCCAGCCCTTCGCCAACAAGATGATTCCGGCCAGCCGCGTGAATCCGACGGCGCTCAAGCTCCAGAACAGCTACATCCCGCCGCCCAACCAGGGAGGACCGAACACGCAGGCCAACAACTACGGCTTCCTGTTCCCGTGGACGAGCGATCTGTTTCGGTGGGATTCGACCACCGACCGCGTGGATCACAGGATTTCCGACAAGAACACTCTCTTCGTCCGCTACATCAACCGGATCACGCCGTATGTGCTGGCCGGCAGCTTCCCCAACGTCGGCACCTGGACCCGCTATCGGTATCATCATTCGATCGTGGTTTCCGACACGCACGTGTTTTCGCCGACGCTGGTCAACACCGTGCGCTGGGGCTGGATCAAGGACTATATCAACGACGGTGACACGATCGCCGGCGTCACGCCGGTCAAAGGGGACGCCGTGGTCAAGGACATCGGCCTGCTGGGGGTCAACCCGCGCGGCTTCAGCGCGCAGGGATTTCCACAAATGAACATTACCGGGGTGACCTCCCTGACGGTGCAGCCCGGCGGCCTGAACACCTCCACGCGCAACTTCGACTACGCGGAGTCGATGACCTGGTCGAAGGGCGCGCACGTGCTCAAATTCGGCGGCGAGCTGCGCACCTTCCGCAGTTTCAGCGGCACCATCCCCACCGGCACGTACGGAAACTTTACTTTCGACGGCTCGCTGACCGGCAACGGTTACGCCGACTTCCTGCTCGGCTTGCCCTACAGCAGCCAGCGCCTGGACCCGCTCACCAATCGCGCCCAGCGCTCCTACGAGCTCGGTTTGTTCATTACTGATACCTTCAAGGTCACGCGCAAGCTGACCCTCGATTACGGCCTGCGCTGGGATTACTTCGGCCCTTCCACCTATCGCGACGGCCTCCAATACAACTGGGATCCCGCCACCGGCAACGTCATCGTGCCGGCGGCCGCGCTCAGCCAGATCAGCCCGCTCTACCCGACCAGCATCATCAAGGTCGTCGGTGGCCAAGTGGTGCCTGATTCCGACAGGAGGCTCTTCCGCCCGCGCCTCGGCGTGGCTTACCTGTTGAACGATAAGACCGTGATTCGCGGCGGCTGGGGCATGTTTACGGAAACGCTCGGCAACTTCGCCAACATCCAGGGCACCGGCCCGTTCCAGCTCAGCGAGACGTTTTTCAACTCCGTCCAGAACGGCCAGCCGCTGTTTTCGTTCCCCAACCCCTTCCCGGCCGGAGCCGGCAGCATCCCTTCACAAAGCATCTCGGGCTACCCGCTCGCAACGAAGAACGGCACGATACACCAGTTCAACGTCAGCGTCGAGCGCCAGATCCGCAACATCGGCGTGCGGCTTTCCTATATCGGCTCGCGCAGCTACGGCTTGAATTACATCCTGGGCACGCTGGACAAGCCCCAGCCCAGCCTGATTCCATTCACCCAAAGCCGCCGGCCCTGGCCGCAGTTCGTGAGCGCCTCCTACGACGAAAACGACGGCCAGGCCAAGTACGACTCCTTCCAGTTTGAGGTCAGCCGCAAGGTCGGCGCGTTTGTCCTCGACGCTCACTACACGCTGGCCAACAACATGGCCAACTTTCTGAACCTCGAGAACCCTTACAGCCACAACTTCTGGAACCGGGACCAATACACTTCGCGCAACCGCTTGGTGATGAATGCCAACTATGACCTGCCGGTGGGCCGCGGCCGCCGCTTCCTGCCCAACGCGCCGCGCGTGGTCGATGGCGCGCTGGGCGGCTGGCGCCTGATGTGGATCAGCATCTTCCAGAGCGGCCAATATTTCTCGCCCGCCTTTTCCGGCTCCGATCCTTCGAACACCAACTCCTCCGGCGGCTTGCCGGACCGCATCGGCAACGGCAACCTGGCGCCGGGCAACCGGCAGGTGCAGCGCTGGTTTGATCCCACCGCCTTCGCCGTGCCGCCGGCGGGCCGCTTTGGCAACTCCGGTGTGAACATCCTGGAGGGGCCGGGCCTCAGCGTGCAGCACATGAGCCTCGTCAAGGAGTTCAAGGTGACCGAGCGCTGGCGCGTGGAGTTCCAGGGCATGTTCCTGGACCTGTTCAACACCCCCAGCTTCGGGTTGCTCAGCAACACCAACATCTCCGTGCCGGGGCAAGTGGCGAGGCTATCGAGCTTGCAGGGCGCCGGCGGCGATCCGGGCTGGAGCGCGGCGCGAACGATCTTGCTGCGGCTGCGGGTTGAATTCTGAGCAGGCTGCGCCTCAGACCGGCGGGGCGTGTCTAGTAACGGCTCCGCCCGCCGGTTTGTAACGAGGTCTGCCAAGCAGCCTCAATGGGACCGATAAACGGTCTAACGCCTTCGAGAGGCAAAACCGAACGAGCGGAGCCGCCATTGAGAAGAGCACAAGGCGGCGCCTCGGGCGCAAGTTGATGGAGGGTCATGAGGAGTTTTCGCGCGAGTCGAAGGCAGTTTTTGGCGGGGTCGCTGGGCGGCTCGTTTGCCGCGTTGCGCCCGCGGCCGGCGCGCGCCGCCCCGGGCCGCGGCAAGCTGCGCGCCGGGGCCGCCACTTCCAACATCACGCCGCGCCTCGGCTGCTCCATGGCCGGCGGGATGACCGACCGCATCGCCGTGGAAGTGCACGACGAGCTGCACGTTCGCGCTCTGGCGCTCGATAACGGCCGGACGCGGCTCGCCATCGCCGTGGCCGATTCCTGCGCCGTGCCCCGCGAGATCTTCGATCGCGCCAAGCAGATGATCTCGGAGCAGGGCTCTATACCAATTAGTAATATCTTACTGTCCGCGACGCACACCCACACCGCCCCGGCGGCGGCCCACCTGTTCCAGAGCCGGCCCGACCCGAAATATCAGGATTTCCTCGCTCTCCGCATCGCCGACGCGGTTTTGCTCGCGGTGCACCGCCTCGAGCCGGCGCGCATCGGCTGGGGCGTCGGCCGCGAGCCACGGCTGGTTTTCAACCGCCGCTATTTCATGAAGCCCGGCACGATTCCACCGAACCCCTTTGGCGGCATCGACCGCGTTCAGATGAACCCGCGGCCTGGCAGCCCTGACATCGTCAAGGCCGCCGGCGCCACCGACCCGGAAGTCGGCGTGCTGGCCATTGAGTCGCTCGACGGACGGCCCATCGCCGTGCTGGGCAGCTACGCGTTGCATTACGTCGGTGGCGAGGGCCCCGGCCAGATCAGCGCCGATTACTTCGCCGTCTGGGCGCGCTCCCTGGCCCGCCTCGCCGGTCTCGATCGCGGCTGGCGTTTTCCGCCTTTCGTGGCCATGCTCGGCAATGCCTGCTCCGGCAACATCAACGGAGTGAATTTCCTCCAGCCGCCGCAGAAGCACCCGCCTTACGAACAAATGCAGCGCTACGCCGACGTTCTGGCGGCGGAATCCTATCGCACCTGGCGCGAAATCGAGTTTCAGGATGCGGTCGAGCTTGGCGCCTCGATCGAAGAACTCAACCTCGGCGTGCGCCTGCCAAACTCTGCGGACGTCGTCGCCGCGCGCAAGCTTCTGGCTGACGCTGGCCCAGGGCCTTACCAGCAGCGGCCCCAAATCTACGCCCGCGAAACGCTCCTGCTTTCCGAAGGCTATCCCAAGACGGCGCAGACCTTCGTGCAGGCCCTGCGCATCGGCTCGCTGGGCATCGCGACGTTTCCCGGCGAGGCGTTTGTTGAAATGGGCCTGGAGGTCAAAGCGAAGAGCCCCTTCCAGCCGACTTTCTTGATCGAGCTGGCCAACGATTATCGTGGCTACATTCCCACGGTGGAAAACCACGAGCTGGGCGGCTACGAAACCTGGCGCGCCAAATCCAGCTATCTCGAAACCCACGCCGCGCCGAAGCTCGTCGCCGCCGCGCTGCGCCAGCTTTCCCGGCTGGCCTAAAGGGATGCGCTAAAGGGCGCACCGGCTTGGTCCGCGGCCAAGCAAGTCTTGGGCCATAGGCCCCAACTCGGGTGGGGAATTTCCCCATTGACACCCGCACGCTAGCGCCAAGTCCTTCAAAAGAAAAAGGGAAGAAGGCTCCGCGTCTGATGGTCCCCGATGTGCATCCCGAAGTCCCGGAAACCGGGATGGATGAGATGCGCTTTGTATGAGATGCCGGATGGGAATCTTCCTCGGCACTGCGGCGAACGCAGCAATCGATGGCGTCGGCTATCGGTGTTCGGCGAGGGCCTGGCTGGAAGAGCCGCCATCGACCCCTGCTTTTGAAAAGAAACGGAGGTTCTGCCCATAGTGGACCGGGACGAAGACGGCCGCATCGCTGGCGGCGCGCGTCGAGCCAACTTTCCCGGTGGAGGCGGCAGCGGCCGCTTGATGGAGGTTCGCATGCGGCAAGCTGCCCGGTGGCTCGCACTTCTGTTATCTGCTCCACTTTGGGCCCAGGATCCGCTTAGCCTAAAACAGGCCATCGAGCTGGCGCTGCAATCCAATCCGCTGGCGACCGCGGCGGATGCCGGCGAAAAGGAAGCCGAAGCCCGCGTGAGCCAGGCGCGGGCAGGCTATATGCCGCGCCTGGGCTTTTCGGAAAGCTTCCAGCGCGGCAACAACCCGGTTTACGTGTTCGGCTCATTGCTCACCCAGCACCAGTTCACTGCCGGGAATTTCAATCTTGGGTCGCTGAACCGGCCCGAACCTCTGAACAATTACCAATCGCGACTGTCCGTGGAGCAAACCCTGTTCGACGCCCGGCAAACCAGCCGCGGCGTGGAAGCGGCGCGCTTCACGCGGCAGATGGCGGGCGAAGACACGCGCCGCAGCCGCTCCGACATCATCCTCAATGCCCTGCGCACATACTTCGCCGTGGAGCTGGCGGCCAAGAACCTGGAGGCCGCCGGGCAATCGCTGCGCAGCGCCACGGCCGATCTGGAGCAGGCGCAGGCTGTTTATCAATCCGGCCGCAGCACCGAGGCGGAGGTGCTGGCGTTGCGCGTGCACGTGGCTTCGGTGCGCCAGGAGCAGATCCGCGCCGCCAACGACCTGGCCGTGGCGCGCGCCGCCCTCAACGACGCTCTTGGCGTAAATCTGGACCGTTCCTTCGAGCTGACGACAGCGCTCGAGCCGGTCTCCGGGGCCGCATCGGCGAGCCTCGAGCAATACCGCCGGCTGGCGGCCGAGCAGCGGCCGGAGATTCGCCAGGCGGCTCTGGCCCAGCGCCTGGCCCAGACACAACAGGAGTTGGCACACTCTGCCTACTGGCCGCAGGTAGCCTTCCGGGAATCATCGAGGCCGACCGGCAGGACTTCTACTACCGCGGCGGCCTCAACTGGCTGACCGCGGTCACGCTGCGCTGGACGTTGTGGAACGGCCAGGAAACAAAGTGGCGCGTGGCGCAGGCCCGGTTCGCCGAGTCTCGCGCCGCGGCGCTTGCGAAGCGGGCCGATTCCGCCATCAATCTGGAGGTGCGCAAAGCCTATCTGGACCTGGACGCTGCCGGCCGCCGCCTGGAGGTGGCGACAACCGCCGTGGCGGAGGCTGAGGAATCGCACCGCATCATCCAGAACCGTTATCAGGCCGGCTTGACCACGATCACCGAGTTGCTGCGCAGCAAGACGGCGCTGGCGGCTGCGCGCACCAGCCGGGTGGCGGCCATTTACGACCAGCGCGTGGCGGCAGCCGCTCTGGAGCACGCCGCGGGAACCCTGACTGCTGATTCCGCCGTGTTGAATTGAGGCCTGGCTATGAGAAGGATGCTTGTTCCGGTTGCGGCGCTGCTGCTGGCGCCGGCCTGCTCCCGGCAGCAAGCCGGCACCAGCCCGTCACCGCCGCAAGCGGCCGCCACGGTGCAGGCAGAGACGCTTGCTCCCGCCGAGATTGTGGACATCTACGAAGCGAGCGGGACGGTGCGCGCCCGCTACACCGCCGCCATCGCGGCGAAGATCGCCGCCAGCATTGTAGAGATCCGCGCGCGCGAAGGCGACCGCGTGACGGCGGGTCAGACGCTGATCGTGCTCGACAAGCGGGATCTCGAAGCCAACTTGCGGCGAGCCGAAGCGGGGCGGGCGGAGGCCCAAGACGCGATTTCGGAAACGGAGAGCGCCATCGCCGCCGCCCGCTCGAACCTCGAGCTGGCCCGCGTTACCCACCAGCGCTTTGCGGACCTGCTGGCCAAAAAGTCCGTTTCACAGCAAGAGTTCGATGAATCGGCGGCGCGCTTGCAGAGCGCCCAGGCGGCCGTCGAAATGGCTCTCTCGAAACGGCAGCAGGTGGAGGCGCGCCGCAGGCAGGCCGAGGCGGAGGTCGTCGCAGCGAATGTCGCGGTGGGCTACGCGGCGCTGGCTGCTCCGTTTGCGGGCATGGTCACAGAACGCAGAGCCGATCCTGGCAGCCTGGCCACGCCGGGGACGCCGCTGCTGCTGATCGAGCAACAAGGCAACCTGCGGCTGGAGGCTGCGGTCGATGAATCACGACTCGCCCTGGTCCGCGCGGGCGAGAGCGTGCAGGTCCGGCTCGACGGCCTCGGCCGCACGGTCGCCGGCCGGGTGGCGGAGATCGTGCCTTCCGTCGATCCGGGCACGCGCACCCTCACCGCCAAGATCGACCTGCCCGCCGTCGCCGGCCTGCGCGCCGGCATGTTCGGGCGCGCAGCGTTCCCCGCCGCGAAGCGCTCCGCGCTGCTGGTTCCGGAGGCGGCGGTCGCCGAGCATGGGCAGATGCAGTCCGTCTTTGTCGCGGAGGGCGAGACAGCCCGGCTGCGGTTCGTCTCGCTCGGCGCCGCCCGCGACGGCCGCCGCGAGGTGCTGGCCGGCTTGAGTCCCGGCGAAAAGATCATCGTCTCGCATCCACCGGAGCTGGTGGATGGCGGGCGCGTTGTGGTAAGGGAGCCGGCGAAGTGAAGGACACGGCGCACCTTCGTCCCGCCGGCAAGCTGGCCGCCGCCTTCATCAACTCCAAGCTCACCCCGCTCTTCATCGCCGCTTCCGTGCTGCTGGGCGCGTTCGCGGTTGTCATGCTGCCGCGCGAGGAGGAGCCGCAGATCATCGTGCCGATGATCGACATCTTCGTCCAGATGCCCGGCGCCTCGGCGCGCGAGGTCGAAGAGCGCGTGACCAAGCCCATGGAGAAGCTGCTGTGGGAGGTTCCCGGGGTGGAGTACATCTACTCCACCTCGAGTCCGGGCCTGTCGATGGCGGTGGTGCGGTTCTTCGTCGGCGAAGACGAGGAGAAGAGCATCGTCCGGCTGAACCAGAAAATGTTCGCCAACTTCGACCTGATCCCACCGGGCGCTTCGCCACCGCTCATCAAGCCGCGCTCGATTGACGATGTTCCCATCCTGGCGCTCACACTGTGGAGCAAACGCTACAGCGATTTCGAGCTGCGTCGGCTGGCGGCGCAACTGGACGACACGATCAAGCAGGTCGATCAGGTTTCGGCCGTCGCGATCATCGGAGGGCGGCGCCGGCAGGTGCGCGTGGATCTCGACGAGGCGCGCCTGGCCGGCTATCACCTCTCGCCGCAAGACGTGGCCGGAGCACTGGGAATGGCAAACCGCCGGCTGCCCGCCGGCAGCTTCGCGGCCTCGAACAAACAGTTCGTGCTGGAAGCCGGATCATTCCTGTGCTCGGACGAGGAAGTGCGGCGCGTAGTCGTGGGCGTTTCTGGTGGCCGGCCGGTGTTTCTGGGCGACGTCGCGCGCGTGGAGGACGGCGGCGAAGAGCCGGTGCAGTACGTCCGCTACGCCTCGGCGGGCGATCCGTCTTCCTGGCCGGCGGTGACTCTGGCGATTTCGAAACGAAAAGGAGCCAACGCCATCGCCGTCGCCGACCGCGTGCTGGCGCGCATCGACAAAGTGCGCGGCGAGCTGCTCCCGGCTGACGTACAGCTCTCGGTCACCCGCAATTACGGCGAAACGGCGGCTGAAAAATCAAACGAGCTGCTGTTCCACATGCTCATTGCCGTGGTTTCGGTCTCCGTATTGGTCTGGCTGGCGCTGGGTTTTCGCGAGGCGTGGATCGTTTTCACGGCCATTCCGGTGACGCTCGCGCTGACGCTGGCCACGTTCTATCTCTACGGCTACACGCTGAACCGCATCACCCTGTTTGCGCTGATTTTCTCGATCGGCATCCTGGTGGACGACGCCATTGTGGTGGTGGAAAACATCGTGCGGCACGCGCGCCTGCCGCAGAACCAGGGCCGCGGCCTGGCGCAGGTGGCAGTGGAGGCGGTGGATGAGGTGGGCAACCCGACCATTCTGGCAACGCTCACCGTGCTGGCGGCGATTCTGCCCATGGCCTTCGTCGGCGGCCTGATGGGTCCGTATATGCGGCCCATCCCGGTCGGCGCTTCGGCCGCCATGCTGTTCTCTCTGCTGGTGGCGCTGATCGTGACGCCTTGGGCGGCGATCCGGATGCTTGGCCGCACCGCCGCGCGCCCGCACGGCGAGGGCGAGGACCGCCTGACGCGGCTTTACCGGCGCATCATGGGCCCGCTGATTCATCGCCCCCTCGCCCGCTACGGCTTCCTGGCCGCGGTAGTCCTCTTACTAATAGGTTCTATGGCCCTGGTCAGGATTGGCTTCGTCAAGGTCAAGATGCTGCCCTTCGACAACAAGAGCGAGTTCCAGGTGATTGTGGATATGCCCGAGGGCGCCACGCTCGAGCAGACGGCGGGCGTCACCGGCGAGCTGGCGGAGGTCGTTCGCCGGCAGCCGGAGGTCGTCAACTTCCAGACCTACGTCGGCACGGCGTCGCCTTACAACTTCAATGGTCTGGTGCGGCACTACTACCTGCGGCGCGGGCCGAATGCGGCCGACATTCAAGTCAACCTGGTCGGCAAGTCGGAGCGCAAGCTCCAGAGCCACGCCATCGCTAAGCGCGTGCGCGAGGAGCTGATGCCGGTGGCCCGCCGCGCCGGAGCGCGCATCAAGGTGGCTGAGGTGCCGCCCGGCCCGCCGGTGCTCGAGACCATGGTGGCCGAGGTTTACGGTCCGACGCAGCAAGGGCAAATCGCGATCGCCCGCCAGGTGCGCGGCATCTTCGAGAGAACTCCCGGCGTGGTGGACGTGGACTGGTACGTGGAAGACGACCAGCCGAAGTACGGCATCGCGCTCGACCGTGAGAAGGCGGCGCTCAGCGGCATAACCGACCAGGACGTCGCGCAAGTGCTGCGAATGGCTTCCGCCGGCGACACGGTGGGCCTGCTGCACGCGGAGCGC
>DASQHK010000537.1:0-2129 GCA_035632135.1 Bryobacterales bacterium | reverse complement strand
AGAGCCGCGGTGCCCGGCTTCGTCAACTGCCGCGCCATTCGGATTCGATCTGCCGGCATATGACTACCTGAGCGGGACCGCTGGCTCGCTGATTTCCGAAGCACGGCTGCTGATGGGGTTCAGTTGGCGCTGACCAGCTCTGTGCCACGCCGCCGCCGCATGTTCCGGCGCTCGCGGCCGGCCGCGCGGTCGGCCAGCAGATCGGCAATCTTGGTGAGCAGGGCGGGCACTTCCAGGGGCTCGATCAGCAGCCGGCCCGATTTGGGCCGCCGGCCAGGCTCGCCCGAGGTTGTCAGATAAGCAGTCGCCGGCTTGTAGTCCTGGGCGCGGGCGTGATTGATCACTCGCCGGCATTCGTCTCGCGCACCCTCTGCCGAGCCGCATAGTACCAAGGCATACTGCTCGCTCTCCAGCTTGTCCATGGCTTCGGGCGCCGACGCCGCCGAATCCACTGCATAGCCGCTGGCTTCGAGAATCGCCTGCAAGGCAAGGCGAGCCGCTACGTCGTCTTCCATCAGCAAGACGCGAGCTACTTCCGGCCCGGCCGCGCGTTCGCGGACACTAAGCCTCTGCCTGACGGCCATCCCTCTCTGCTCCTTTTGCCTACAATTCTACTCCATTCTGTTCTTGATTTCGAGGAAAAAAGCGCTCCGACTGTCAGGGGGCGGCTAGAAACACCCGCTCGAAGATGCGGTCCACGTGGCGAAGCTGGCGCTCGAGCGAGAATGCATGATCCAAGTCTTTTTGATTCAGCACTTTACGGATATCAGCATCCTGGCCGACCAGCTCCCGGAAACTCTCTCCGCTCTCCCAGGCCCGCATGGCATGGCGCTGTACCCAACCGTACGCCTGCTCCCGGAGCACCCCCCGGGCGGCCAGATCCAGGAGCAATTGGCCGGAAAAAACCAGCCCCTGGGTCATGTCCAGGTTCCGGCGCATCCGCTCCGGGTACACCAGCAGGGTCTCGACGACATACCTGGTTCGGGCCAGTAGGTAATCGACCAGAATCGTCGAATCGGGTAGGATCACCCGCTCGACCGACGAATGGGAGATGTCGCGCTCGTGCCAAAGCGCGATGTCCTCGTAGCCGGCCATCACATTCGCCCGTACCACCCTGGCTAGCCCACAAATTTGCTCGCAGGTCACGGGGTTGCGCTTGTGCGGCATGGCCGAGCTGCCCTTCTGGTCTTTCGAAAAATACTCTTCCGCCTCCCGCACCTCGGTCCGCTGCAAGTGCCGGATCTCGAGCGCGATTTTCTCGAGCGTAGCCGCGATCAAGGCTAGTACGGCTAAGTAATGGGCATGGCGGTCGCGCTGGATCACCTGGGTCGAGATGGGATCGGGCGCGAGCCCCAGCTTGGCGCAGATCTTTTCCTCCGCCTCGGGCCCGATGTGGGCGAAGGTGCCGACCGCGCCCGAAATCTTGCCCACGCGCATCTGCTCGCGGGCGGCGGCGAAGCGTTCTTTGTTGCGGCCGACCTCCGCGTACCAGTTGGCCAGCTTCAAGCCGAACGTGGTCGGCTCGGCGTGGACGCCGTGGGTCCGGCCGATACATACCGTGTGCTGGAACTCCTGGGCCCGGGCGCGGAGCACTTCGTGCAGCCGGTCGAGTCCCGCGGCGATCAGCACCGAGGCCTGCTGGATCTGGATCGCCTGCGCCGTATCCACCACGTCGTTCGAGGTCAGCCCGAAATGCAGCCAGCGGGACGCCTCGGCCGCCCCGGCGGCCGCCATCTTCTCGGCCACCGAGGTGGTGAAGGCGATCACGTCGTGCTTCACCTGGCGCTCGATCTCCGCGATGCGCCCGGCGTCGAATGCCGCGTGCCGCTTGAGCGCTTCGGCCGCCGCTGGCGGCACTTCACCCATCTCCGCCAGCGCCGCAGCCGCGGCCAGCTCGACTTTCAGCCAAGTCTCGAACTTGTTCTGATCGGTCCAGATGCGGCCCATCTCGGGGCGGGTATAACGTGAAATCATAGGGATGGAACCACAGATGCACACAGAGGAACGCAGATGAAACCCCCTCCCAATCTGTGTTCATCCGTGTTCATCTGTGGTTGCTTTTGCGGCTGCTCTTATCAAAACTGGAACACTTCGGTCGGCTGGCGCTGCTCGGCCAGCACCAGGCGCGT
>DASQHK010000536.1:0-13878 GCA_035632135.1 Bryobacterales bacterium | reverse complement strand
GATCTGGCATTGCGGCAGCCCCAGATGCTCAGCCACCGTCCCCGTTGCCACCTCCGCCGCTGCTTCCATCGGGTAGCCGTAGATGCCCGTGCTGATTGACGGGAACGCGATGGTTTTCGCCGCGCGCTCTTCGGCCAGCCGCAGGCAAGTGCGATAGCAGGAGGCCAGCAACTCCGGCTCGCCCTGCCGGCCGTCGCGGTAGACCGGCCCCACGGCGTGCAGCACGTACTGGGCCGCGAGCTTGCCGGCTCCGGTCGCCACCGCCGAGCCGGTCGGGCAGCGGCCGATCTTCGCGCGGATAGCGTCCAGTTCCCGCATGATGGCCGGCCCGCCCGCGCGGTGAATCGCCCCATCCACGCCGCCACCTCCCGCCAGCGCCGAATTGGCCGCGTTGGCGATGGCGTCGGCGGCGAACTTCGTGATGTCGCCCTCCCACAGCGCCAATACGCTGTTGCCAATCCGCACTTCCATGACTGCTATATTATCGCTGTGCGCGCGTCCCGGCCTCTGATCCTGTTCGACATCGACGGGACGCTCGTCCGCCGCGCCGGCCCGCACCACCGCAACGCCCTCATCGAAGCGGTCCGCCAGGTTCTCGGCGTCGAGACCCGCAACGACAACATCCCGGTCCACGGCATGCTCGACCGCGACATCCTGCTGCAAATGATGGCCAACGCCGGCGTCGCCAGCCGCCGCGCCGTGGCCGCGCTGCCGGCCATCTATCGCGCCGCCGAGCGGTACTACCTGCGAAATGTCCCAGTACTGCGCCGAAAGACCTGCCCCGGCGTCCGCCCGCTGCTGAATCGTCTGGAGCGCCGCGAGGCAGTGCTGGGTCTGGTGACCGGCAACCTCACGCGCATAGGCTGGAAAAAGCTGGAGCGCGCCGATCTCGCCCGCTACTTCCGCTTCGGCATCTTCGGCGAAGTCGCCCGGACGCGCAGCGATCTCGCCCGGCTGGCCGTTCGCTATGCAGCGCAGCGGGGCTGGGCCAATGGCGATTGCCGCGGCGCGCTCATCGGCGACACGCCCAACGATGTCACCGCCGGCCGCGCCGCCGGCCTCGACACGATCGCCGTCGCCACCGGCCTCTGCTCGCTCGAAGAATTGCAAGTCCTCGGGCGCCACTCTCTGCATCCCTGACCTGATGCATCCGTCCCTGCACGCTTGGCTTTCCGGAGTCTTCCGCCCGGAGTCCTCCACGATGGATAAAGCCCATGCCTAAAGCCGCGTTCGCCCTTGCTGCCGCGCTGCTGGCCGGCTGGGCGCTCGCGCCGCACCCGCCCGCCCCGCCCGACGCTCCTCCCAACGCCGTCACGCTGCTGGTGACGCTCGGCCTCCACGCAGGGTCCGTCGAGCGCTGGGACGGCTCCGTTCGTCTCACTGGCGCCAAGCTGCTTTCGCTTGAAGGCCGGCATTTCTCCGAAGGCGACCGCATCGCCGGTTCGGATCACTGGGTTTGCGCGACGCGCGCCGACCAGGTTGCGCCCTACGCTGACATCCACTACACCGAGATGCGGCCCGGCGCCAAGCCTGCGCCGCTGTTCTGGCCCGTCGGCCTGTGGCTCACGCTCGAGGCAAGTCCCGGCGCCTACCTCGCCATCGAAACCGCCCAAGGCAATTTTGGCTTCGGCCTCAACGAAATCACGACCGCTCCGGCGGTTTTTCTCGGCGGCCGCGTCGAGGTCCGCCGCGCGCCGTCAGTCGAAAAGCTCACCACCACTATGTATGAGGACGACGAGCCATCTCTGGTCGCTCGACGTGACGGCTCGCTCACCGCCGCCTGGGTCGCCTATCGCGGCCGCGCCGATCGTGTCTTCACGCGCACCCTCCGCAACGGCATCTGGTCCCAGGCTGAAGAGGTCACGCCCCAGCCCGCCGATATCTTCCGCACCGCCGCCGCCGAGGATGGCGCCGGCAACCTGTGGATCTTCTGGAGCCAGCGCGAGGGCGACCGCTGGCAGATTTTCGCCCGGCAAAACAAAGCCGGCCGCTGGCAAAGCGCCCTCCACCTCACCGACGCCGGCTCGAACATGTTTCATCGAGTGGCCTCCGCGGCCGGGCGCATCTTCCTGACCTGGCAAAGCTTCCGCAATGGCCAGAGCGACATCTATCTGCGCGTCTTCGACGGCGGCCAATGGCTGCCCGAGCAGCGTGTCAGCGAGTCGCTGGCGAATGACTGGGAGCCCGCCGTCGCCGCGGCCGATGGCAGCGCCTACATCGCCTGGGACGGCTACGAAAAAGGAAACTACGACGTCTATTTCCGGGCTTACTCCGGTTCTGAGCGCAACGGCCGCCTGGAGCCGGTTCAGGCCGTCACCGCCACGCCGCGCTTCGAGGCTCACGCCTCCCTCGCCGTCGATTCGCAAGGCCGCCCCTGGGTCGCCTGGGATTACTCCGGCGTCAACTGGGCCAAAGACCAGGGCTTCCTGATACCTACTCCGCTCGCCGTCCCTATCCACCAGCAGCGCAACATCGGCCTCGCGGTCTGGAGCGGCACGCAGTGGCTGGAGCCCCGCCTCCCGCTGGATCTCCCAGCCCCTTTTGCCGGCAACGCCGAGCACCCGCAAATCGTCTTCGACGGCCGCGGCAATCTCAACCTCGTCTTCCGCCACTGGACGCGCCGCAACTCCCGTGGCATCGGCAGCCCCATCTGCTGGGAAAACTACCTCACCCGCTGGGACGGCTCGAACTGGTCCGCGCCGCTCCCCTTCCCCCACAGCGCCGGCTCCATCGAGAAGCACGCCGCGCTAAGCCGCGGTTCGTCCGGTGATCTCTGGGCCGCCTGGATGACCGACGAGCGCCCCTTCTCCACCCAAGTCCCGGTTAACGCCGAGATCTACGCCGCCAGGCTCACGCTCGACCCGGCCGCCCCGTCCGCCGCGCCCAACGTCGTCCCGCGCCGCGAGGCTTCCATCGAGGCCATTCCCGTCCACTTCAACGAGCCTGCCGACGTCCGCGCCATCCGCGCCTACACCATCGCATCCGCCGGCAAGCGCTACAAAATCTACCGCGGCGACATGCACCGCCACACCGACGTCTCGCAGGACTTCAAGTACGACGGCTCGCTCATCGAGCTTTACCGCTACGCCCTCGACGCCGCTTCGTTTGACTACATCGCCGCCACCGACCACCAGTCCGGCTACGACCAGGAATACACCTGGTGGGAAAACCAGCAGCTCGTCGATTTGTTTCAGGTCCCCGGAACGTTCACGCCCCTGTTCGCCTACGAGCGCAGCGTTCCCTACCCCAATGGCCACCGCAATGTCATCTTCGCCCAGCGCGGCGTGCGCACGCTGCCCATCCCGAAAGACGAAATGGCCGGCAAGACCGGCGCCGCTAATCTCTACGAATACCTAAAGCGCAACGGCGGCATCTCCATGCCGCATTCTTCCGCCACCGACCAGGGTACCGACTGGCGCGACAACGATCCCGACGTCGAGCCGCTCGTCGAGATCTACCAGGGCTACCGCAACAGCTATGAATACGAAGGCGCGCCGCGCTCCGCCACTGCCCTCAACCCGCAAGCGCAGAAAAGCGGCTGGCAGCCCGCCGGCTTCGTCTGGAACGCCTGGGCCAAGGGCTATCGCCTCGGCGTCCAGTCCAGCTCTGACCACTGGTCGACACATATTTCCTACGCGTGCCTGCTCGCCGAAAATTTCACCCGCGAGGGCCTGCTCGACGCCATTCGCCGCCGCCACTCCTATGCCGCCACCGACAACATCGTCCTCGACTTTCGCGCCGGCGATCACATCATGGGTGACAGCTTCTCCTCCGCCTCCGCCCCGCGCTTCGCTTTACACGCCATAGGCACCGGCCCCATCCTCCAAATCGACCTGATCAAGAACAAAACGTTGCTCTACACCACCCGCCCCGGCACAAAGGAAGCGAGCTTCGAGTTCACCGATCGCGACTTCTCGCCTGGCACAAACTGGTATTACGTGCGCATCCTCCAGCAGGACGGCCAACTCGCCTGGAGTTCGCCCATCTGGGTGCACTCCCCCTAACCGTGACCGCTTGCTCACACCGCCCGGGCAACGGCAACCGATTTCCGCCTTTCCCGGCGCTTGACAGCCAGCCGCCGTCCGGCGTATCATTGGCACTCTATACAAGAGAGTGCCAGGCGTGGCGTCCAAGCGCCTGATCTACGGAGAGTTTCAAGGTTACATCTATCGAACTGGAAAAGGAGATACCTATGAAATTTCGACCCCTGCATGACCGTGTTCTGGTGCGCCGGATTGAAGAGGCAGAGACCGTTCGCGGCGGCATCCTCATCCCCGACACCGCCAAAGAGAAGCCGCAAGAGGGTGAAGCCATTGCCGTTGGCAACGGCAAACTGCTCGACAGCGGCCAGCGCGTGGCCCTTGAAGTCAAGCCGGGCGACCGAGTGCTGTTCGGCAAGTACGGCGGCAACGAGATCAAGCTGGAAGGTGAGGAATATCTGATTCTGCGCGAGGACGAGATCCTGGCGATCCTCGACAAGGGCGACAAAACTACCGACAAGAAAGGGAAGAAGTAGGAGGACCGGCATATGAGCGCAAAGAAAATTGTTCTGGGCGAGGATTCACGCCAGGCGATCCTGCGGGGCGTGAATGCCCTCGCGGACGCGGTGAAGATCACGCTGGGGCCTAAGGGCCGCAACGTGGTGCTGGAGAAGAAATTCGGCTCGCCGACCATCACCAAGGACGGCGTGACGGTGGCGAAAGAAATCGACCTGAAGGACCCCATCGAGAACCTGGGCGCGCAGATGGTGCGCGAAGTGGCATCCAAGACCAGCGACGTCGCCGGCGACGGCACAACCACAGCGACAGTTTTGGCGCAGGCGATTTTCCGCCAGGGGATCAAGACGGTGGCTGCGGGCGCCAACCCTATGGCGCTGAAGCGCGGCATTGAAACGGCCATCGATGCGGCGGTGGAAGAGGTCAAGAAGCTGGCCAAGCCTGTGTCGGGCGATTCGATCGCGCAGGTCGGCACCATCTCGGCCAACAACGATTCGACCATCGGCAAGATCATCGCCGAGGCCATGGAGAAGGTCGGCAAAGACGGCGTCATCACGGTCGAGGAAGCCAAGACCATGGAGACGGTGCTCGAGGTTGTGGAGGGCATGCAGTTCGACCGCGGCTACCTCTCGCCTTACTTTGTCACCGACGCCGAGCGCATGGAGTGCGTGCTCGAGAACCCCTACATCCTGATCCACGAGAAGAAGATCAGCAACATGAAGGATCTTCTGCCGCTGCTGGAGCAAATTGCCCGCTCGGGCAAGCCGCTCCTGATCGTGGCCGAGGAAGTGGAGGGCGAGGCGCTGGCGACGCTGGTGGTGAACAAGCTGCGTGGGACGCTGAACGCTGCGGCCGTCAAGGCGCCCGGCTTTGGCGACCGCCGCAAAGCCATGCTCGAAGACATCGCCATTCTGACGGCCGGCAAGGCGATCATGGAAGAAACCGGGATTAAGCTCGAGGGCGTCCGCCTGGAAGACCTGGGCCGCGCCAAGCGCGTCACCATCGATAAGGACAACACCACGATCGTGGAGGGCGCCGGCACCAAGAAGGCGATTGAGGGCCGCGTGAAGCAGTTGCGGGCGCAGGTCGAGGATACTACCTCTGACTACGACCGCGAAAAGCTGCAGGAGCGGCTGGCGAAGCTGGTGGGCGGCGTGGCGATCATCAAGGTCGGCGCGGCAACTGAGACGGAGATGAAGGAGAAGAAAGCTCGCGTCGAGGACGCCATGCACGCCACGCGGGCGGCGGTGGAAGAAGGCATCGTGCCCGGCGGCGGTGTGGCGCTGGTGCGGGCGATCCCGGCGGTGAAGAGGCTGAAGCTCGAAGGGGATGAGCAGACCGGCGCCAATATCATCCTGCGGTCGCTCGAGGAGCCGCTGCGGCAGATCGCCTACAACGCCGGCCACGAAGGGTCGATCGTCGTGGAGAAGGTGAAAGCCGATAAGAACCCCAACTTCGGCTTTAACGCCCAGACCGAAGAGTATGAGGACCTGGTGAAGGCGGGCGTCATCGATCCGGTCAAGGTGGTGCGTTTCGCTTTGCAGAACGCCGGCTCGATCGCCGGGCTGATGCTGACCACCGAGGCGCTGATCAGCGAGATTCCCGAGAAGGAACCGGCCGGCCCGCCTCCCGGGCCTCCCGGCGGCGGGATGTACTAAGCCTCAAAGCGCCCGGCGGCTGAATCCGGCTGAACGGCCAGGTCCTCGCCGGGCGTGATTCCCCGTTTTCGCAATTCCTCTGCCAGCTTATCCGCTCCGAGAAACTGCACCGCGTCCAGCCCAAAACTTCGTCCAGCTTCCACGAACTCCATCACGTCATCGGCGTAAAAACACTCCTCGGGCCGGCAGCCGGCCTGCCGCACGGCCTCTTCGAAAATGCGCACGTCCGGCTTCATGGCCCCGATCTCGTAAGAAAGGACGTGGGCATCGAAATGGCGGACGACGCCGTAAGTGCGGCGAATCATCTGGAAGTGAATGTCGTTGGTGTTGGAGACCAGGACCGTCCGGTAGCGTCGCCGCAACCCTGCCAGCAGCTCTTCCGGGAGCAGCGGCTCGGGCAGGAAGATCGTGCTCCATAAATCGCAGAACCGCTCGTAAGGGATCTGCAGCTCCAGCAGATTCGACAGGCGCTCGAAAAATTCCAGGCTGGAGATTTCGCCGCGCTCGTAGGGGTGCACCAGCGCGGCGTGGGAGATGCGCTTCGGGATCTCCTCGGCGCTGTAAGGCGAAAGGCCCTCCAGCGCCTTGTAGCCGCGCTTGAAGTCAAACGCCACCAAAACGTTTCCCAGGTCGAACAGCAGAGCTTTAATCACGGGCAGCGATCCTCATTCGGTGGAAGGCATACTCGGCGGCGCCGATCGCGCCGGCCGCGGGTCCCAGCTTGGCGGCGGCGACCTCCAGCGCCCGGGCCGCCGCGGGCGCCAGAATCGCGCGCAACCGGTCACCGAGCGGCGTCTCAAACAAGGCAAGGCGGGCCGCCACCGAGCCGCCGATCACGCAGATCGAAGGGTCCAGGACCGCCGCGATTGTGCCCAGGGCCGCGCCGACCGCTTCGCCGTACTCCCGCCACGCCTGCAACGCATCGGCATCGCCGCGCTCGGCCAGGTCGCCGATCTCGCGCGCGGAAAGCGAGCTGGGCCGCCCGCACACCCGCTCGTACCATCGGCAGAGCCCGGCCCCGGACAACATGTTGTCGAAGGTGTCGCCGGCGATGGGGCAACAGCCCACCTCGCCGGCATTGCCGGTGGTGCCCGCGTACATCGCGCCGTCGATCACGATGCCGCAGCCGAAGCCCGTCCCCAGCGTCACCGCCACCACCACGCGATGCCCGGCGCCGGCGCCTTGCAGCGCCTCGGCCAGGGCGAAGCAATTGGCATCGTTTTCGAGGAACAACGGCGCGCCGAATTGCTCCTGCACCCACGCGCCAAGATCGAAGAACTGCAAACCCGGCAGCGCCGGGGCCTCGAGCACGCGCCCGGTCGAGGCGTCGACCGGCCCGGTAGAGCCAATACCTATAGCCCGCAGCCGCGCGCCGCCGGCGCCCGCGCTCCGGCAGGCTTGCTCGGCGGCCGCCTTCAGGTTGCCCAGTGTGATCGCGGCGGGGCGGTCCGCTGCGGTCGGAACCCTCGCTATCTCGCCCAGCAATCGGTGTTGCGCATCGAACACGCCGGCGGCGATCTTGGTGCCGCCCAGATCGACTCCCAGCACAAGAGACTCATCGGCCATGAACTCTTGATTCTACCTTTGGTACCCTGGGCGGGGAGTTCTCATGCGAAAACTCGTTCTCTTCCTCGCCGCAGCGGCCGCGCTCTCAGCCCAGCCGGCCGATAGCATTTTGTACAACGGCAAGATCATCACCGTGTGGCAGGCGCACCCCGAGGTCCAGGCAGTGGCCATCCGCGACGGCCGCTTCGTCGCGGTCGGCAGCAATGAAGAAATCATGCGGACGGCCGGCCCCGAGACGCGCCGCATCGATCTGCGCGGCCGCACCGTGACGCCTGGGCTGATCGACAGCCACGTGCATCCGATCGGCGCGGCGCTGAGCGAGCAGCAATCGGAGATTCCGGTGCTGCACTCCATCGACGACCTGAAGCAGTACATCGCCAAGGTCGCGCGCACCGCTCCGAGCGACAAGCTGATCTTCGTCCCCAAGGTCTACGCCACGCGCATGAAAGAAGGCCGCTACCCGAACCGCCACGACCTCGATGAAGCCGGCGGGGCGGACCGCCTGATTGTGGCCGATAACGGCTACGCCGCGGTCCTCAACAGCGGCGCGCTCAGCAAAGCCGGCATCACGCGCGACACCCCGCAGCCCTCCAACGGCAAGATCATCAAGGACGCCGCCGGCGAGCCCACCGGCCTGATTCTCGGCGCGTCGCAACTGGTCTCGCAGTTTCGCTCCAACCGGCCCATCACGCATCAGGACCAACTGTGGGCCATCAAGAGCATGCAGCAGCACTACAACCGCGTGGGCCTCACCAGCGTCATCGACCGCGGCCAGAGCGCCGCGGGCATGCGGGCCTACCAGGAGCTGTGGCAGAAGGGCGAGCTGACCGTGCGCACCTACGTCACCATGATGATGAACGGCCACCAGCCGTGGGACAAGCTGCGGCTCGACATCCTGCGCCTGCCCAACATCACCGGCTTCGGCGACGACTGGCTGCGCGTCGGCACCATCAAGGTCGTGCTCGATGGCGGCATCCTGATCGGCACGGCCTACCTGCGCGAGCCTTACGGCGAGCACACCGAGGTTTACGGCTACAGCGACCCCGATTATCGGGGCGTGCTCAACACACCGCGCGAAAACATCATGCAGATGGCGAAGCTCACCGACCAGCTCAACTGGCAGATGACCGCCCACACCACCGGAGGCGGCTCGAGTGACATCCTGATGGACGCCTACGAGGCCGCCAACCGCGAAAAACCCATCCGCGACCTGCGCTTCACCATGACCCACGTCAACTTTCCCAACCGCAGCCTCATCGAGCGCGCCAAGCGGCTGGGCGTGCTGTTCGATATGCAGCCGGCGTGGATGGCCCTCGACGGCGCGGCGCTGAAGAAGGTGCTCGGGCCGGAGCGCGTGAAGGACTTTCAGCCCTACCGGTCGATCTTTGACGCCGGGGTGATCGTGGCCGGCGGTTCCGACCACATGATCAAGTTCGACTCGCGCGACGCCATCAACCCGTACAATCCGTTTTACGGCATGTGGATGGCCATCACGCGCAAGCTCACCGATGGCACGGTGCTCGAGCCGGAGCAGCGCATCTCGCGCCAGCAGGCGCTGCGAATGTGGACTTGGAACGCGGCGTATCTCTCCTTTGATGAAAAACGCAAAGGCTCCATCGAGCCGGGCAAGCTCGCCGACTTGGTCGTGCTCGACAAGGACATCCTCACCTGCCCGGAAGACGACATCCGGAACATCGAGGCCGAGGCCACCATGGTCGGCGGCAAGTTTGTCTACCTAAGCAAATCGCTGGAGTGAGCTGGGGTACCGCGGTACCAGAAGATTAGAACCTTTGGGTCTTCCCCTGGGGGACAGAATGGAGTAAACTACTCTACGCCGATGTCAGTTCGGGACGTCGAAGACGAGATCTTTCGCCTGCGAAGACTTCGCTTCGATCCACAAATCGCTGCGGTATTGGATGAGGCCCAGCAGGCGCTAACCGCGGGCCGCGACCTCGAAGCGGAGGCCCTGGTGGAGAAGGCTGCCGCCCTGCTTCGCCTATCGCTGAAACTGGCGTCTTAAGATCGCCTTTATCTTCTTCGTGCCGTCACCAAAGATTTACTTGACTCGCCTGGAGTTCCGCGCCATTCTGTAAACGTTCGGAACCTCAAACGGCTTCTTCAGGGGCGTCTTGCGCACCCAGCGCAGGAGATAAATATGGCGAAGACATTTTCTCTCAGGAAGTGCCCGTTTTGGCTGGCAGCGACGGTGCTCGCGGCTGGCCCGGCGCTTTTCGGCCAAGCGACTGCCGGCCGCGGCAGCATCTCCGGCGTCGTGACGGACCCCAGCGGCGCGGTCATCCCCAACGTCGAAGTGACGGTCCGCAACTCCGAAACCAATGTCACGCGCGCGGTCGTCAGCAACGCCGCCGGGCGCTACGAGGTGGTAGCGCTGCAACCCGGCAACTATGAAGTGAGCGCGACCAGGGCCGGCTTCGCCACGCTGGTGCGGCGCGGCATCACGGTCGAGGTGGGCGAAAAGGCGGTGGTCGATCTGAATCTGTCGGTCTCGGCGACCGTGGAGACGGTGACGATTACCGGAGACACGCCGGTGGTCTCGACCGACAAGACGGAAGTCAGCACGGTGATCAACCTGAAGGACATGATGAATCTGCCGCTCAACGGCCGCCGCTGGGACGCTTTCGCCATGACCACGCCGGGCGCGACCAATGACGCAGGTTTCGGACTGATTACCTTCCGGGGCATCTCCGGCCTCTACAACAGCAACATGATCGACGGCATGGACAACAACCAAGCCTTCTTTTCCGAAGCCAAGGGCCGCACGCGCCTCTCGTACGGGATCAGCTCGGAAGCAGTGCAGGAGTTCCAGGTCGGCACCAGCAATTTTTCCGCCCAGTTTGGCCGCTCCGCCGGCGGCATTGTCAACACCGTAACGAAATCGGGCACCAACGATCTCCACGGCACGTTTTTCTATCTGATCCGCGACGACGCCCTCAACGCCTCCAATCCCATCTCCGCCATCGCCCTGAAGAACCTCGGCTTGCCTCCCAAGCCGAAAGACCGCCGCCAGCAGTTTGGGCCTTCGGCGGGAGGTGCGATCAAGAAGGACAAGCTGTTTTATTTCCTCAGCTACGATCAGCAGAAGCGCGCCTTTCCCGCCGTGATCGTTCCCAACGCGCAGTCCTTCCTCACCCAGACCGGCACGGCGCCGGGCTTCGGCGACGTGCTCAACTTTTACAAGAGCCTGACCGGGCCGCAGGACCGCTCGGGGGACCAGTGGCTCGGCTTGGGGCGCGTCGACTATAACGCCAGCTCGCGGCACCAGTTCTCCACCACCGTCAACATTCTGCGGTGGGACTCTCCCAACGGCATCCAGACGGCCCCGACGCCCAACTATCACGAGAGCGCCAACGGCTCCGACGACGTGAACGACGAGACCGTGATTGAGCGGTGGACGGCCACCATCACGCCCGCCTTCATCAGCGAGCTTCGCTTCCAATATAGCCGCGACTTCGAGTTCGAGCTACCCAATGCTCCGGGACCCTTCGTCAGCGTCACCAACGGCATCAACTTCGGCGAGCCCAACTTCCTCTCCCGCCCCGCCTATCCCGACGAGAAACGGTGGCAAATTTCTCAGGACCTCAACTGGGTGCATGGCCGCCATTCACTGAAGTTCGGCTACGATATCAACTGGGTCAACGACCAGCTCATCAACCTCTTCCAGGGCGGAGGCCAGTATGACTACTCGGTGCTGAACGATCTGGCGCTCGATTGCTCCAATCCCAGCCTGCCGCTCCCGCTCAAGAACTGCCAGTCCGCCGCTACCAGCGGCGCGCAGGGCATCACCGGCAAGCACTACTCCGACTACCAGCAGCAGTTTGACACGCTGGGCCTCAACGGCGCTGTCAACTTCCGCAACAACGACATCGGCTTCTATGTGGAGGACAGCTTCAAAGTGCGCACCGACCTGACCCTGAACCTGGGCCTGCGCTACGACCTGGAAACCATGCCCGCGCTAAAGGGCAACCCCGACCTGCCCGCCACCAACCGCATCAACACCGACAAGAACAACTTCGGCCCTCGCGTCGGCATCGCCTGGAACCCCTCCGGCAGCCAGAAGACGGTGGTGCGTCTGGGCGGCGGCATGTATTACGGCCGCACCCAGAACTCCACCATCTCCAATTTCATCACCAACAACGGCCAGCGCTTCAAGGGCTACTTTTTCCTGCCCAACTCCCCGGGCGCGCCCACTTTCCAAATGTGCTGACCGAAGTCCCGCAGGGCGCCGGCGGCAACAAACCGAACGCACTGTTTGCGTCCAAGGACTTCGCCAACCCGCTCATCTACGAGATGGAGTTTTCCGTCGAGCGGGAGATCCTTCCCAACACCAGGCTGACGGCGGTGTACTTGGCGACCCGCGGAACGCGCTTGCCGCTGTTCCGTGACATCAACCTGTTCCCGAGCAGCCAAACCGCCACTTACACCGTCTGCGCCGTTCCGCAGTCGGGCTCCAGCCTGGTGTGCCCCCAGGCCAGCCAAACCACCACGGTTCCCTTCTTCCCAGGTCCCGGGTCCAATCGTCCGAACCCCAACTATGGGTTCATCACCCTCGCCGACAGCGTGGTCAACACCTGGTACAACGGCCTGGTGCTGCAGCTTGAGCACCGCTTCTCGCACGGCTTCCAGATGCAGGCCGCTTTCACTGTCTCCAAAGCCCAGGACGACGATCAGATCTCGCAAACCTTCTCTTCCAACAACCAGCCGCTGAACCCGTTGAATGTCAAACAGGATTCGTCGCTGTCCAACTTCGATCAGCGCAAGCGCTTTACTGCCTCCGCTGTCTGGCAGCTTCCCTTCCAACACATCGGATCGCGGGGTCTGCGCGCGGCCCTGAACGGCTTCCAGCTCTCCGGGATTCTCACGCTGGCGGACGGGCGGCCCTATTCCGGCCTGGTCTCCGGCAATCCTACGCCCAGCGGCGTCAGTTCCGGCCTGCTCGGGGTCAACGGCGATAACCGTATTCCCTTCCTCGGCCGCAACACGTATACCAATCCAGGCTTCGCCGCCACCGACCTCCGGCTCGCCCGCGAGATCAGAATCTCCGAGCGTTTCCGCTGGCAGTTGCTGGTCGAGGGGTTCAACGTCTTCAACCGCGTCAACATCACCGGCATCAACACCACCGCGTACAACATTCGCGGCACGGTGCTGTTCCCGCGAACGGACTTTCAATCGATCCAGGCTACGGGCACCAACCTCACCAACGCGCGGCAGCTCCAGCTCGGAACGCGATTTACCTTCTGACGCGCCGGGCCGCACCGGACGGGCTTGGGTTGCCCAGCGAGGCTTCATCCGCTAACGCTGCACGCGCCCGGTGCCTCCGCCCTTCATCAGCGCCTTGACTTCTTCCACCGTGAAGCGATTGAAGTCGCCGGGAATGGAGTGCTTGAGGCACGACGCGGCCACCGCAAACTCGAGCGCCTCCTGGTGATTCTCAAAGCTGAGCAGGCCGTAGATCAGGCCGCCGGAGAAGGCGTCGCCTCCGCCCACGCGGTCGACAATATGCGTGATGTCGTAGTGGCGGCTCACCAAGAAGCCCTTGCCATCGTTCAGGCACGCTGACCAGCCGTTGTGCGAGGCGCTCTTCGACTCGCGCAGTGTAATCGCCAGCATCTTCAGGTTCGGAAACTCACCCATCACGATTTCCGTCATCTTGCGGTACTTGTCCACGTCGAGCGCGCCGGCCTCCACATCCACGTCGATTTTCACGCCCAGCGCCTTCTGGCAGTCCTCTTCGTTGGCGATGCCGATGTCCACGTGCTTCACCAGCTCGCGCATCACTTCCGGCGCCGATTTGCCGTACTTCCACAGGTTCTTGCGGTAATTGAAGTCGCAGGAGACGGTGAGGCCCTTGGCGCGGGCTTTGCTCACCGCTTCGATCGAGAGCGCCGCCGCTGAAGCGCTCAGCGCGGGCGTGATACCGGTGATGTGGAACCAGTCCGCGCCATCGAACGCCTTGTCCCAGTTGATGGTGCCCGGCGGCGCGATGGCGATGGCGGCATTGTCGCGGTCATACACAACTTTGGAAGGCCGCTGGTTGGCGCCGGTCTCCAGAAAATAGATGCCCATGCGGCCGGGCCCGCGCACGATGTCGCGCGTGTCGACGTTGAACCGCCGCAGCTCGGCAATCACCGCGTCCGCGA
>DASQHK010000535.1:0-2594 GCA_035632135.1 Bryobacterales bacterium | reverse complement strand
CGAACTCGGCCTGCCAGATCACCAGCGTCGTATCGAGCAGGCCGGTCCGCCAGCGGCGAACGCGGATCATTGCATGTAAAGCGAAGGGCTTGCCAAAATGTCTTTTATGTCCCGGCGCACGCTGGTTTTCGCGATCATATTGGCTTTCGCATCCTCCAGCACATTGCTTGCAGAGGATTCTCTGCGGCAACAGATCGCCACAATTGCGGCCGGCGCCCACGGCGAGGTTTGCGTTGCGTGCTCGGTACCGGGTTCAGCCCTCAATTGCGATTTCAATGCCTTCGCCCACGCGCCAATGCAATCCGTTTTCAAGGCTCCGCTCGCGCTCACTGCGCTGCACCTGGTCGAACGCGGAAAACTGTCGCTCGACGCCTCCATCCGTTTTCTGGCCAGCGATCGCATTTTGCCGCACGTATACAGCCCGCTGCAGGACGAATATCCCGGTGCTGACGTGGATATCCCCCTGCGCCGGCTTCTCAACCTGGCCGTATCCTCGAGCGACAGCGTCGCCGCCGATATCGTGCTGCGCGTCATTGGCGGTCCCAAGGTGGTCGGCCGCTACATGAACGAGTGCGGCATCGACGGTTTCCACATGGAGGACGGCGAGGCGAGTCTCCAGCGCGACCCCAAAGCACAGTACCGGAACTGGTTTGAGCCGGCTGGCGCGGTCCAATTTCTGCGGCTTCTGAACGACCATCCGCCGCTCACCGCCGAGCACGCCGCGCTTCTGCTCGGCTGGATGCGCGATACGACGCCAGGCGCCCAGCGCATCAAGGGGCGGCTCCCTGCCGGCACTGTCGTCATGCACAAGACGGGAACCTCCGGCGCCGCTCACGGCCTTACGGCGGCCACCAACGACATCGGTCTCATCACCCTGCCGGATGGGCGTCGTCTGGCGATCGCTATTCTCATCACGGACTCAACGGCCGACGGGGCTACCCGCGATTCCGTCATCGCCCGCATCGCGCGAGCCGCCTACGACGCCGCCGCGAAAACCGGAGCCGGAAAATAAATGGACACTGCTTTTCCAAGGCCCCGAAGCCGGCCGCCTGGCGCGGCCGGGCCACGCTCGATCAGCGTCGCGTCGGGCGATTCTCGATTTGGCGGAAAGGGCCTGTCGCGGAGATTTGGACTGCTGATGGCGGTTCTCATGCTGGCGTGTTCCGCCCGCATGGGAATCGCGGCGCCGGGCTGCCGCGAGGCGCTTGCTCAGCACGCCGTTTGTGAGCCCGCGAATAAGCTGGCGGCCGGCGCCATGAGGAGCAGCCGCCTGGAAGCGGTTTCCGTGATGCAGGACGTCGGCAGCGGAGCGCTTGTCGTGTTCGCAGCCTCCCAGCCGTCTGCACTGGACGTCTCGACTCAGGTGTTACCGCTCTCTTTGTCCAAGGTTTTCCTCGCGGCTTCCTGGTGGGATCACAAGCAGCCGGACCTGCTTGAGAACGCGTCTTCCGGGAAACCGGTCGATGTGCATGAGATGCTGGTTGGTGGCAGCGACTCGTCTGCCAGGCAACTCGCGCTCGCCCTTCGAAAGTCCGTCGGCACTCCAACCGTGCTTGCTGACCTTCAGAGGTATGGCTTCAACCGAGGCGATGGTTCGTCTTGGTCGGACGTTGATCGGCAATGGAGAAAGCGCCTGACCCCGCAATCGGGATATGCCAGGATCGGCGCACTAGACGACGAAAATTGGAGTTCCGCGCTTTCGATCGGCGAAAGCTACATGATGACCACGGCGTTACAGGTTTCCAGCTTCTTTCAAGCGGTCGGCAACGGCGGAGTGCTTTGCGCTCCAAATGCCCGCCGCATGACCAGGGGCGTCAAGCCAGCGAAGAGCATTGACTGCGAAGCTCCCACTCGCGTTGTTGAGGAAACAACCGCCAAGAAACTCATGGCGGCGGCACTTGATACGGTCCAGCGCGGTTCGGCAAGGCGCATTGCCGGAGCGCTGCATGACGTGGGATGGGCGATCGGCGGCAAGACCGGCACCGGAGGCCGTGCCGGCGCGCCTATGGACGCACAGGATGGATGGTTCGCTGGCCTGGTTTTCGACCGCCAGGGAAAAGCCCGCTACACGGTCGCCACTTTTGTCAGGCGAGGCGGCCTGGGGGCTGGGCACGCCGCCGAGATTTCGGTTCTACTCGCTCGCTTCCTGGCAGGCCAGAATACGCCCAAGCATGGCTCGCAATAGCGCCAACTGTCGGACGAGCGCGGCGTTACTCGGCTACGCCACAACCTGCGGGATCAGCTCGCCGTAAACATCCGTCAGCCGCATGTTGCGGCCGTTGAAGTAGTAGGTCAGCTTCTTGTGATCCATGCCGAGCAGGTAGAGGATGGTGGCGTGCAGGTCATGGATCGAGTGCGGCTCGACCGCCGCCTTGTAGCCGAACTCGTCGCTCGCGCCGATCGATTGTCCGCCCTTGATCTTCGCGCCCGCCATCCAAATGGTCATAGCGCCCGGATTGTGGTCCCGGCCCACGCCCCGCTGGGAAATGGGCATGCGCCCGAACTCGGCCTGCCAGATCACCAGCGTCGTATCGAGCAGCCCCTTCTGCTTCAGGTCTTCGAGCAGGGCGGCCATCGGCTTGTCGGCTTCCGCG
>DASQHK010000534.1:0-5170 GCA_035632135.1 Bryobacterales bacterium | reverse complement strand
GCCAGCAGCACGCGCTGCCACCACAGGTAATCCGGCAGCGCCACGGCGACAGCGGCGGCGATGGGCGCGGCGATCCACAGGGAACGGCCCGCCCAGAGCAGCAACGCCAAGGGAAAGACGACCCAGCCCAGGTGGCCGGTGAGGGCGATGGCGGAGTGCAGCTTCTTCACCAGCGCCAGCAGGCCATAAGCCTGGAGATACCCGCTGAGGACGCCGGCCGGCGCCGCGCCGCTCGTCAGACGCTCGAACAGTTGCCATGCCAGCAGCGCGGCAGGAGCGGCGATGACGGCCAGCCACGCGGTCTTCGAGCGGCGGCGGCGATACCAGGCGTGGTGCGCCAGAATGGGCGCGGCGAAAACGCCCTGGTAGGCGGCCAGCGCCGCCAGGCCCAGCGAGCCCGCGGCGAGAATGTGGTTGCCTTCGAAGTAGAGGGCGAAGCCGAGCAGCCAGAAAGCGAGAAACGGAAGATCGGCCTCGAAGGTGTTGCCGTTCGCGACGGACGCCGGCACGCTCACGAACAAGAGCGTCGCGAGCAGCGGGTGGTCGGTGAAGCGGCGGGCGAGGCGGTACATGGCGGCGGCGGCGATGAGCGAGAAAAGCAGGTAGGCGAGGTGGAAAAGCCGCTCGCGGACGCGGCCGAACCATCTAATAAGTACTGATAAGATATATGAATTGAGTGGCGGGTGGGGAAAGCCGGCCATGGAGACCCGCTGGCCCTGAAACGTGAAGCCCATGTGCATGGGATGCAGCGGATCGGCGGGGACGTTCCTCGCTATAGCCAGGTAATACACATCGTCGCCCTGGACGGCCTGGCGAAGGAAGGGGAGGCGGATCAGGACAACGGCGGCGAGAACGAGGGCTAGGCGGGCTTCCATCGGACCACCGGTCTGCGGGCCGCGGCGACCTCGTCCACGCGGGTGGTGCGGGTGTTGTGCGGGGCGGTGCGCACCAGCTCCGGATCGTTTTGCGCCTCGTCGGCGATGGAGCGCAGCGCGTCGATGAGCAGGTCCAACTCGCGCTTGTCTTCCGTCTCGGTGGGCTCGATCATCATCGCGCCGTGAACGATCAGCGGAAAGCTGACGGTGTAGGGATGGAACCCGTAATCGATAAGGCGCTTGGCGATGTCGCCGGTGCGCACGCCGAGCTTCGCCTGGCGGCTGTCGCTGAGCACGCACTCGTGCATGCTGGGGGCGCGGTAGGGCAGGTCGTAGCAGCCTTCGAGGTGCCGGCGCACGTAGTTGGCGTTGAGCACGGCATCGAGCGTGGCGTTGCGCAAGCCGTCGCCGCCGTGGGCCAGGATATACGCGAGCGCGCGCACCAGCACGCCGAAGTTGCCGTAGAAGGCGCGGACGCGGCCGATTGAGCGGGGACGGTCGTAATCGTAGTGGAGAGTTCCGTTTTCCTGCGCAAGGCGCGGGAGCGGGAGGAACGGCTCGATTTCACGCTTCACGGCCACCGGACCGCCGCCGGGCCCGCCGCCGCCGTGGGGCGTGGAGAACGTTTTGTGGAGATTCAGGTGCATCACATCGATGCCGAAGTCCCCGGGCCGGGCGATGCCCACCAGCGCGTTCATGTTGGCGCCGTCCATATAAAGCAGCGCGCCGCGGGAGTGCAGCAAGCCGGCGACCTCGGAGATCTGGCTCTCGAAGATGCCGAGCGTGTTAGGGTTGGTGACCATCAAGGCGGCGACGGAGTCGTCGACGTGGCGGTCCAGGTCGGCGAGGTCAACCATGCCTTCGGCGTTGGACGCGATGCTCTGCACCTGATACCCGGCGATGGCGGCGGTGGCCGGGTTCGTGCCGTGAGCGGAGTCGGGGATGAGAACCTTCGAGCGCGGGTTGCCGCGCGACTCGAGCAGCGCCCGGACGAGCAGAATACCGGTGAGTTCGCCGTGGGCGCCGGCGGCCGGCTGCAGCGTCACGGCATCCATGCCGGTGATCTCGGCGAGCATCTGCTCGAGTGTGAGCTGGATCTTCATCGAGCCCAGCGCGAGCGCCTCGGGCTGATAGGGATGCGCCTGGGCCAGGCCCTCGATGCGCGCGACATACTCGTTGAGGCGCGGGTTGTACTTCATGGTGCAGGAGCCCAGCGGATAGACGCCGAGGTCGATGGCGTAATTCCAGGTGGAAAGGCGCGTGAAATGGCGGATCACCTCGACCTCGCTCACCTCGGGGAAGCCTTCAATTTCGGCGCGGACGTTCTGCTCGCCCAGGGCGGCCGCCGCACTGACTGGCGGCACGTCCAGCGGCGGCAACTGGTAGGCCTTCTTACCGGGCGAGCTGCGCTCGAACAGCAGCGGCTCGTTCTGGTTGATGTGCGTGCGGACTTTTTGAATCATGTCGAGAAAAAACTTACCGCAGAGGACGCGGAGATCACAGAGGAAAACATTGAGATATTGTCTTTCTCTGTGTCCTCTGTGGTTAAAAGTGTTTTATGAGCCGTTCCATGTCCTCCCGTTTAGTGACTTCGGTCGCGCAGAGCAGCATGCAGTCTTCCAGTTCCGGATAGAAACGGCCCAGGCCGAGGCCGCCGATGATGTTGTAGTCGAGCAGGCGGCGGTTGATCTCGGCGGGCTTGTCGTGGCGGCACTCGACGACAAACTCGTTGAAGAACGGTCCCCAGAAGCGCGGCTTGAAACCGAGCCTGTCAAGCTCCGTGGCCAGGTGGTGGGCCTTGGCAAGGTTCTGCCCGGCCAGCTCGCGCAGGCCCTGCTTGCCATAGACGCTCATGAAGACGGTCGCCATCAGCGCGATGAGGGCCTGGTTGGTGCAGATGTTGGAGGTGGCCTTTTCGCGGCGGATGTGCTGCTCGCGCGTGGCGAGCGTGAGGCAGAAGGCGCGGTTGCCGTGGGTATCAGTAGTTTGGCCGACCAGGCGGCCGGGCATCTGGCGGATGTATTTTTCCTTGGCGGCCAGAATGCCGACGAACGGCCCCCCGTAGGAAGGCGTGATGGCGAACGATTGCAGCTCGCCGGCCACGATGTCGGCATCGACGGGCGGCTGGAGCAGGCCGAGCGCCACCGCCTCTGTGAAGACGACCACCAGCAGCGCGCCTTTCTCGTGCGCGATGCGGGCGGCGTCGCGCACCGGCTCGATGACGCCGAAAAAGTTCGGCGATTGCACCACCACGGCAGCGGTCTCCTCGTTGACCACGTCAGCGAGATTGTTGAGGTCGAGCAGGCCCGTGTCGCGGTCGTACCCAACTTCCTCGATCGGAAAGCCCTGATGGCGGGCGTAGGTGCGATGGACCTCGCGATATTCGGGGTGCACGGAGCGCGCGACCACGGCGCGGGCGCGGCCGGTGATGCGGCAAGCCATCAGCACGGCCTCGGGGAGCGCCGTCGAGCCGTCATACATCGACGCGTTGGCCACGTCCATGCCGGTGAGCTGGCACATCATGGTCTGAAACTCGAAGATGGAGGTCAGCGTGCCCTGGGAGATTTCCGGCTGGTAGGGCGTGTAAGCGGTGAGAAACTCGGCTCGCGAGATGAGGGAATCGACGATGACCGGCCGGTAGTGATGATAGGCGCCGGCCCCGAGAAAGCTGGCGTAGCCGTTGGCGTTTTCCCCGGCGCGCTCGCGGAAGTAATCGATGATCTCGTATTCGGATTGTCCCGGCGGGATGGCCAGGGGGCGGTTGAGGCGCAGGCCGGGAGGGAGGTGCGAAAACAGGTCGTCGAGCGAGGCCAGGCCCATGGAGTCGAGCATGGCCTGGCGCTCCGAGTCCGACTTGGGGAGATAGCGCATCAGTGCTCGGTCTCGGCCTTAATATATTCCTGATAGGCGTCAGCGGTCAGCAGGCCGTCCAGCTCGGCCCGGTTGCTGAGGCGGATCTTGATGAGCCAGGCGGCGCCGTGCGGATCTTCGTTGAGCTTTTCAGGCTTGGAGTTAAGCTCCTCGTTGATCGCGATGACCTCGCCGCTGGCGGGGGCGTAAATGTCGGAAACGGCCTTGACGCTCTCGACCGAGCCGAACGGCTTGGCGGCGGTGACAGCGGCGCCAACCTTGGGCAGGTCGACGTAGACGATGTCGCCCAGCTCGTTTTGGGCGTGGTCCGTGATGCCGACGGTGGCGGTGTCGCCTTCCACCCGGATCCACTCGTGCTCTTTGGTGTAACTATAATCTTCCGGATACATAGGCGATCACCTCTTTCGAGAATAGAAGGGAGTGGGCACCACCTCCGCGGCCACCGTCTGGCTGCGGATTTCGACCTCGATAGCCTGGCCGGGCGCGGCGTGATCCGCCGGCAGGTAGCAGAGCCCGATGTTCTTTTTCAGAAACGGAGCGGGCGACCCGCTGGTGACGAAGCCGGCGGCGACGCCGCCCAGCGCGACCAGGTAGCCTTCGCGGGCGATGCCGCGGCCGCGCATTTCAAAACCGGCGAGTTTGCGGGCGACGCCTTTTTGTTTTTGCTTCCGGAGCGCGTCGCGCCCGATGAAGTCGCCTTTGTCGAGCTTGACAATCCAGCCGAGGCCGGCTTCGTAAGGCGTGGTGGAGGCGTCGATTTCGTGGCCGTAGAGCGCCATCTTGGCTTCCAGGCGCAGGGTATTGCGCGCGCCCAAGCCGCAAGGGCGGATGTCGAACTCGCGGCCGGCGTCGAGCACGGCGTTCCAGATGTGCTCGGCCGCATCGGGCGGGACGTAAAGCTCGAAGCCGTCCTCGCCGGTGTAGCCGGTGCGCGCGATGAGGGCCGGAGTGCCCGAGACCTCGCCCTGCGCAAACCAGTAGTAGCGAATCCCGGCTAGCTTCGTCGCCGTCAGCTTCTGCACGGTAGCCAGCGCCTGCGGGCCTTGGACGGCGAGTTGCGCGTACTTTTCGCTGGCGTAGTCCACCTCGGCGCCGAAGCGGTCGTGCGCGGCGATCCATTCGTAATCCTTGCGTTGATTAGACGCGTTGACGCAGAGAAAGTAATGACGGGCCGAGATGCGGTGCACCAGCACGTCGTCGACGAAGCCGCCTGTGGGATAGAGCAGGGCGGAGTACTGCGCCTGGCCGTCCTGCAATTGGGAAGCGGCGTTGGGCGTGACCAGCTCGACCAGCTCCAGGGCGTGGGGGCCGCGAATCTCGATTTCGCCCATGTGGCTGACGTCGAACAGCCCAACGCGGGTGCGCACGGCCAAGTGCTCGTCGATGATGCCGGAGTACTCGACAGGCATGTCCCACCCGCCGAA
>DASQHK010000533.1:0-7662 GCA_035632135.1 Bryobacterales bacterium | reverse complement strand
GCTGTGTTGCCGATGTAGCCGACGTCCTCGATTCCCACCTTGCTGGAATAAAAAGCATCCACGGTCCAGCCGCGCATCAGGGCGAAGAACTCCACGCCTGGCGCCAGCTCCTTGGGCGCTTTGTCGCGATAAGCGATGCTGTCGAGACATTCTTTCTGCTGGGCGCGGCTGCACTCCAGAAACGTTTTGTTGTGACGGGCGCGCATCTGGTCATCGAGCCAGGCGATGCCGCCTGTGAAAGCGAACTGGAGCTTCGGGTCAGTAGCGGCAATCACGTCAAGGAACTCGGCCGTGCCGGCGGCGATGCCGCCCTGGGAGCGCTCGTCGGGCGGGATGATCCAGTCCGAAAGGACCTGGAGCGTTTTGAACTCGTGCGCGTTGAAAACCTTGGCGGCGCCGGCGCCCGTGTGCGCGGCGGCTGCGGCGGCGCCATGGGCATGCCCGGCGTGGGCGTTGGACGACTGCTGGGCAGCGGCAGGCGCGGCCGCGGCCGACACGCCGAGGGCGATCTGCACCAGCATCTCGCGGCGTGTGGTGGACATATCAGAGGTTTCCTTTCTTGGCCTGATCGAGGAGGTACTCCGAGGTGCGCCACGAGAGGGCCAGGATAGTGAGCGTGGGGTTCTTGTCGGCGTTGCTGACGAACGGGCCGCCGTCGGCGACGAACAGGTTTTTCACCTCGTGGGCCTGGCAATACTGGTTGAGGACGGAGGTCTTCGGGTCGCTGCCCATGCGCACGCAGCCGACCTCGTGGATGATGGAGCCGCCGGGGTTGATGTCGGAGCCGAGATGGAATTCGTGGCCCTCCGCCCGCCGCGCGCCGGGGCCGGAACGGCTCTCCTTCACCTTGCCGCCCATGGTCACGATGATCGACTCGAAGGTCTGCCGCATGTGCTCGGCCATGCGCAGCTCCGGCTCGCCAAACTGCCAGTGGAACCGCAGCACCGGGATGCCGAAGCGGTCGACCACGTGGGGATCGATCTCGCAGTAGCAGTTCTCGTTGGGGACCATCTCGCCGCGGCCGGAGCAGTTAATGCCCGTGCCATACTCGGCGCGCAGGGCGCGCTTGAGGTCGGGGCCATAACCCTCCAGGCGCGCCGCGGCGCCGCGAAACATGCCGACGCCGGGCATGTGCGGGCCGCCGCCGAACTCGATGTGGTAACCGCGCGGGAAGTCGGGCCGGCGGCTCTTTTCGTAGAGCCACCACGGCGTGTAGACGTGCATCCCGCCCACGCCGTCGTGATTGTGCGAGGGCAGGCCGGAGGCTTGCGGCAGCACGCCGCTCACGCTGCAGCCGACTGTGTCGGTTAAATACTTACCGACCATGCCGCTGCCGTTGGCAAGGCCGTTGGGAAACAGCGGCGTCTTGGAGTTGAGCAGCAGGCGCGCCGACTCGCATGCGCTCGCCGCCACCACCACTGCCCGGCAGCGGACCTCGCGCTCCGCGCGCGTGTTGGTATCGACGTAGGAGACCGCCGTGACCTTGCCGTCCGAGTTGGTCACCACCTCCCGCGCCATGGCGTTGGTCAGGAGCCGCAGCCGGCCCGTCTGGAGCGCCGGGAAAATGCACACCTGGCTGGAAGAAAAGTTCGAGTTGGTCATGCAGCCGCGGCCGCACTGGTCGCAATAGTGGCAGGCGGCGCGGCCGTTGAGCTGCCGCGTGAGGATGGCCAGGCGCGAGGGAATGCAGAGGATATTCAGCCTGTCGCAGGCCCGCTTGATGAGCACCTCGGTGCAGCGCGGCTTGGGAGGCGGCTGGAAAATGCCGTCCGGGGCCGAAGGAACGCCCTCCTTCGTCCCGAAGACGCCGATGAAGCGCTCCGCTTTGTCGTAGTAAGGGGCAACATCGTCGTAGGTGATGGGCCAGTCGAAGCCGTAGCCGTCGGCCGAGTAGCACTTGAAATCGCGTGGCGCGAAGCGCAGCGAGATGCGTCCCCAGTGGTTGGTGCGTCCGCCGACGATGCGCGAGCGGAACCAGTAGAACTCTTCGCCGGGCGCGACGGTGTAAGGCTCGCCGTCGATTTCGACGAAGCTGTTGGGCGCAGCGAAGCCGGCCCGCCCCTTGGGCAGCCGCAGGCCGCGATGGTCAAACTCGTACGGCCACTTGTGCTCGTAGAAATCCTGGACGTTCAGCGGCCCCCCGGCTTCGAGCAGCGCAACCTTCAGGCCGCCGTCGGTGAGCACCTTGGCCGCCATGCCGCCCCCGGCGCCGGAGCCGACCACCACCACGTCGTAGGCTTCCCCGCTACGGACGATCTGCATAGCTGGTCACCTTCTTGCGGAGCGTGCCGATTCCCTCGATCTCCACTTCGATGGTATCACCGGGCTTCATCGAGTTCCCATTATACTGGGCGGCGGGCAGCGCGTCACCGGCCATCCGCTGCGCTGCAATGTGCGCCCGCCGCGCGTCTTCCTTCCTCCGTTCTTCTATTGCCTCAATTCTTCTCCTCCCCGTGGTATTCTTTCCACTCTGTCGGAGGTTCCTTGAACATCGGTGTCATCGGTCTCGGCTTCATGGGCAGCATGCACCTGAAGGGCTGGGACCGCATTCCCGAAGCGCGGCTGGCCGCCGTCGCCGACCCTAAGCCGAAGCGGCTCTCCGGCGACTTGTCCGACATCCAAGGCAACATCGGCGGGCCCGGCGAGAAGCGCGACTTCAGCAAGGTTCACGCCTGCACCGCTTGGGAGGCCCTGCTCGCCGACCCCGCCGTCGAGGCCGTGGACATCTGCCTGCCCACCCACCTGCACCTGCCGGTCACGCTGGCCGCGCTGCGGGCCGGCAAACACGTGCTGGTCGAAAAGCCCATGGCGCTCACCGGCGAGGAGTGCGACCAGATGATCGCCGCGGCCAGGCAAGCGGGCAAGGTGCTCATGGTCGCGCAGGTCGTCCGCTTCTGGCCCGATTACGCCGCCGCCCGCGAGCTGTTTCGCTCGGGGAAGCTGGGCGCGCTGCGCGGCGCCATCTTTCACCGCAAGTGCGCGGCGCCAACCTGGAGCAAATGGCTCCACGATCCCGGCAAGAGCGGCGGCGGCGCCTTCGATCTGCTCATTCACGACGTGGATTACTGCCACCACCTTTTCGGCGCGCCGGCCGCCGTCACCGGGGTTGGCCCCGAAGATATGCCGCACGGCATCGACTGGGTGCTCGCGCAGCTCGACTACCGAAACCGCGCGCCGGTGGTCATCTCGGGCGGCTGGCACCATCCGCGCAGCTATCCGTTTTCCATGGACTTCACCCTCATCACGGATGGCGGCACGCTGCATTTCCATTCCGCGATTCGCCGGCTCACGCTCTACCGCGCCGACGGCAGCGAGGAGCATCCCCCGCTTGCGGAAACAGACGCCTACGAGGCCGAGCTGCGCTATTTTATGGAGTGCGCCGGCGCCAACCACTGGCCCGACCTGTGCCGGCCGCAGGATTCCGCGGCGGCGGTGCGCACCATGCTCGCCATCAACGAATCTCGCCGCCACAACGGAGAACGCATCAAGCTATGAAACCTCTCGAAATCGGAGTCATGTTCTGGGCGGACGCCGCGCCCCGCGAAAAGCTGCGCCAGATCAAAGCCTTCGGCGTCAACTGCGGCCAGATCGGCGTGGGCGGCGACACCGACCTTTCGCCCGCCGCCGCCCAAGCCTGGAAGGAGGCGCTGGCCGCGGAGGGCTTCACGCTGGTCACAGTCTTCAGCGCGTACAGCGGCGAAAGCTACGCCGACATTCCCACCGTGCAGAAAACGGTCGGCTTCATTCCGCCCGCCACGCGCGCCGAGCGCGAAGCGCGCACGCTCGCCGCCAGCGACTTCGCCGCCGCCCTCGGTGTGCCGAGCCTCGGCACGCACGTCGGCTTCATTCCCCACGACCGCTCGCACCCCGATTACGCCGCCATGCGCGAGCTGGTCCGCCGCGTTTGCGACCGCTGCGCCTCCCATTACCAGACCTTCGCCCTCGAAACCGGCCAGGAGCCCGCGGCCGTGCTGCGGCAGTTCCTCGCCGACGTGGACCGGCCCAACTTGCGCATCAACTTCGACCCCGCCAATATGATCCTCTACGGCACCGGCGATCCGATCGAGGCGCTCGAGGTCGTCAAGTCCCATGTGGTTTCGGTGCACTGCAAAGACGGCGACTGGCCGGACAAATCCAAGCCCGGCTCGCTCGGCGTCGAGCGCGCGCTCGGCAAAGGCGCGGTGGGCATCCCGCGCTTCATCGCCAAACTGAAGGAAATCGGCTACCAGGGCGCGCTCACCATCGAGCGCGAAGTTCACGGAGACGAACAGCGCCGCGACATTCAGGCCGCGGTCGCTTTACTAAGGAGTCTTGTATGACACGACGTCATTTTCTTTCGGCAACGGCCGCCGTTCCAGCCCTGCTGCAATCGCAATCGCCCAATAACGTGATCCGCGTCGGCATGATCGGAGTCGGCAACCGCGGCTCGTTCTTGCTGAGGCAGGTGCTCAAAGTGCCCAACGTGAAGGTCGTGGCCATCTGCGACATCGACCCCGCGGCGCTCGAGCGCGCCGGCGAGGCCGCCGGCGTGCATGGCGCCGACCTGATGACCGACTTCCGCAAGCTGCTCGACCGCAAGGATATCGATGCCGTCATCATCGCCACGCCGGTCGACCTGCACAAAGAGATGGCCATGGGGGCGCTCGAGGTGGGCAAGAACCTCTACTGCGAGAAGCCCATGGGCCGCACGCCCCAGGAGTGCCGGCAAGTCCTCCAGGCCACCAAGACCGCCAAGGGCATTTTTCAGGCCGGCTTTCAGCTTCGCCACGATCCCTATCGCGCCGCCTCGGTCAATTTCATCCATAGCGGCGGCATCGGCAAGGTGCTGTTCCTCCAGGCCTATCGCCACACCGGCGACCTGCCGCGTAAGACCGGCTGGTATTTCGACGCCAGCCGTTCGGGCGACAACATCGTCGAGCAGGCTTGCCATATCATTGATATCTACAACTGGGTGATGCAGACCCACCCGCTGCGCGCCTACGGCTCCGGCGGCATCAATCTCTACCACGATCAGCCACCCGGCCGCACCACCATGGACAACTACGCGGTCATCTTCGAGTTCCCCAACGACGTGCGCTTCACCTTCAGCCACATTTATTTCGACCCCCCGAACTTCACCGGCATCCAGGAGCGCGTCTTCTGCGCCGACGCCGCCATCGATCTGCCCAAGGCCCTGGTTTATGACCGCGCGCAAAAAGGCCCGCCGCGCAAAATCCCGGTGGAGGGTGAAGGCGAAGACATGAACTACCTTTCCGTGGCCTCCTTCTTCGAGCACGCGCGCGCCAGGCAGATGCCGCCGCTCAACAACGCCGACTCCGCGCGCATCTCCACCCTGACAGCCATCCTGGGCCGCACGTCGATTTACGAGAAGCGCGTGGTGGAGTGGCGGGAAGTAGATCTGTAGCGCCGTCGCGCCGTGGGCTAACGCGCGCGGCTCGGAATCGGCTGCACGTGTCCTCAACAGTGTGCCGAGCCGCGACCGTGAGGGAGCGGACCCGGCGAACCCTTTTTCAGCAGCCCGCTAAACCGTGGGCGTCGGCCGCCGCTCCGAAACCCAGGTGTTGACGGTTTCCGTCTTCGCGTTTTCCGGCGGCGCCGGCAGCATGTGGGTTTCCGCCACGCGCGGCTCGCCGCTGGCTTCAGCCACTTCCGCGCCCTTCACGGTGATGACCCACTTGCCGTTGTCGCTGCGCTCGATGTTCTTGGTCTCCCGCAGAAACCACAGGCCGAATTCCAGGTGCTCGCGCGGGCACCCCAGCAGGTCCTCGATTTGCCGGATCGTCAGCCCCGGCTGCTCGGGCTGGTGCATTCTCTTGGTGTAGAGGAGCAGCAGGATCCCCTGCCGCTTTCTCTTTTCCGCCTCCATGCCGCGCGCCGATTCCGGCTGGTCGAAGATCTTCCACCACAAACGGCGCTCTGTGCGGTGCTCCAGATCATAAGCGGCCCGGCGCTCCGGATCGCTCAGAATCTTGTAAGCCTCCAGCACCTGCTTGAATGCTTCCTCGTCGCCGGTCTCCTTGTTGTCCGGATGATATCGCTGCGCCAGCATGCGATACACGCGCTGGATCGTGTCCACGTCCGCGTTGGCGCTCACCTGGAGCACTTCGTAGTAGTCAATAAACGATCCGTTTTCCAATGCAACACCTCGCGGAAGTGAGAGCCGGCTGCCGGTCCGGTACTCGTATTTATAAGACGATTCGCCCCAGCAGGCAATAGGCCAAGCTTCCTATTTTGGGTAGCATAATGGTTCCGCGGCTAGGTACAGCAGTACCCGCGACACTCAGGTGATTCGCACTAAGACTGTAAGTGTGAAACCGTAGCCCAAACTGGCTGCGTGCAATGCCACGCCGCTCGCCAGACGAAGCGTCAGCGGGCGGGGCCTGATTTCGGTTCACTGCCGCGCCAGTGGTAGAGATCGCGCGTGCCCACGGGAACTCCGAGCATTTTCAGGTAAAAGAAAAGCTGATGCTTGTGGTTGATGAGGTGCTCCAGGTTCCCGAGCAGCACGGTGAGCAGCGCTTCGCCTTGCGGCACGAAAGCGGTTGGAATCGGGCGCGCCAGGTCTGCATCGGTGGTGAGCGCAAAGCCCTGTTCGATGTGGCGCATGTATTCTTCGATCCGCTGGCGAGCCTCGTCCACGCCGCAGCGATGGTTCACCTGCCGCTCGCGCAGCCGCAGGAAGTGGGACAGGCGCTCGGGATGAACGGCGTAAAACGCGGCGCAAAATCCCGCCAGGCACTCCAACAGGTGTCCCACCACTTCGCTCAAACGCAGCGGCGCCCCCGCCGGCAGCTCGGGCCGCCAGTCGATCTGGTCCGGCGGGATCAGCTCCAGCAGGTGCTCGGTGCGCTCCACCTGCTCGCGCAGTTTGGCGAGCAGCAGGCCCGGCAGGGCATCGGAGGGCCGGCGGGCGGTCATGACATATATATGTTATTATGGAATCGTGAAGCGCACCACCATTTTTTTGCCCGATGATCTGCACGAGCGCCTGCGGCGGGAGGCTTTTCACGCGCGCGTCAGCATGGCCGCGCTCATCCGCTCGAGGCTGGATCAGGCCGTCCCGCGGCGGCAACGCAAGCCGCGCCGCGTCGAAGACGATCCGCTGCTCAAGGTGGCTGGGATTGGACACGACGGCACCTTGACCCAACGACTGGATGAAGAGCTCTACGATCTCTGACCTGCCGCGGCTTTTCATCGATACCTGGGGCTGGCTGGTGCTGGAAGATGCTCGCGATCCGCGTTACCTCGAGGTCCACCGGATTCGGCGACAATACGCCGAGGCGCGTCGTCTTTGGGTCACCACGGACTTCGTTTTGGATGAGACGATCACCCGCCTGTTTGCCCGCAGACCGTTTGGCGAGGCCGAAGAATTCTGCGCCGGGATCTTCGAGGAAGCAAAGCTCGGCCTCCTCGCTGTCGAGCGCATCACCCCGGAGCGGTTCGAGAAAGCGTACGCCCTCCGTCTTCGCTACCGCGACAAGCCCCGCATCTCGTTCACCGACTTGACGAGCTTCGCGGTGATGCGCGAGCTGGGCCTCCGCCATGTACTGACTGCCGATACCCACTTCGCCCAGGCGCACCTGGGTTTCCACAAGGTCCCGTAGCGCGCCTCTATTTGAGAACGATTTTGGAGACGTCCACGGTGACCGGCGGAAAGCGCGG
>DASQHK010000532.1:0-7124 GCA_035632135.1 Bryobacterales bacterium | reverse complement strand
AGGACCGCCGGATCGGCCGCGTACTTTTTCGCGAAGGGGCCCCAGAAGTTGAATGCCGTGTCGATGGAATTGCCGGTGGTATCCTGCGCCGCGCAAACGGAGGCGTTCTTCTGGCAATTCACGTCACCCTGATTGGCGGCGGGGCAGGTCTTGCCGTCGGCCCCGCAGGGAGGGTCCGGGAACTGGCCGGCCTTGAGGATCAGCACGTAGTTGCCGTACTTCTTGGCCCGCTGGATCAGCGCGTCAATGTAGTCCTGATAGGCTTGGTTGGCGATCGGCACCTGCACGTTGCTGCTCCACCAGGCCGCGTTCACGAAGATCCGCACCAGGTTCATCGAAAGAAGCTGGTTTTGGGCGGCGTAATCCTGATCGGTTGCCGCGGCGTCGGCGTTGCCCGATCCGGTGGCGCTGCGATTGAGCCCGCGGAGCAGCACGGGCTTGCCCGCGTCATCGAGGATAAAGCCCGCCGGGGAAACGTGCAGAGGACGCAACGAAGGCGCCTGGGCATGAAGTATCGCGGCGAGGGCCAATGCGAGAAGCAACGAAATCGTGATCTTCATTGCAGGGTCACCCACATCGGACTCACCCAAACGATCTGCCCGTCGGTTTGCAGCCCGCGCACGTAGTAATAGCTGGTCTTGCCCTTTTGCGCGGTCTGGTCCTGCCAACTGAACGACACAACGCGATCCCCGCTGGTGGAATAGACGATGTTGCTGTCCTTGACCACCGTCACGGCCTGGAACGGCGCTGTGCCAAACAAGCGCACGGTGAACACCGGCGGGCTGCTGGCGGTGAAGGCCTCTCCCATGAAGTGCGTGCCGCTGCGGAAGTCCGCCACGATGTTATCCGTGGAGCCGTACATCCGGCGCTTTTGCATCGCCTCCAGGATGCCCGCGCGGGTCGGCGACGCGACCCATATGTTGGTGAAGCCAATGTGCGTCGAGATATGGTCGCTGGAGGCCTCGAATCCAAGCTGATATCCCTTGCCCAGGGCATTCGAAACGTAACCCTCGGGGTCGTATCCGGAGATGGAATCGGAGGAAGTATTGGCCCGCGGCGCGCCGGGCATCTCGTAATCTTGCCGGTCGCCTTGATAGATTTCGACAAAGGGTTCCACTTGCGGGTCATTGTTGCGCCAATCCGTTCCCTGATCGGTGGCGCTGGTGTGCGGGGCCGAGAGGCCGCTAAAGAAGTGCAGATAGGCGTACAGCATGTTCGTATCAGGGGCCGGCGTCGACGGCGACTTCGGCGAGATCGGGAGGCGAGGCAGAACACGAACGCCCCGCTGCGCGAACACCACGTTGCGGTGCCCTTCGGGATAAGCGATGCTGCGCTCGTAGTAGAACATCGGGACGAACTTGGAGCCCAGCAAGTAGGCGTCGGCGAACTTCTGCGTCAGCCACCAGGTGTATTCGCGGGCCTCGCCGTTGTCGTGATCGCAGCAACCCACCCAGCCCAGGGAGGCCGCGTCAATGGAGTAGCGGTAAGCGTCAATCAGGGGACCATCGCGGACGCCGTCAAAGGAGATCTCGGTGTGGCGGTGGTAGTCGCCGCGCACCAACTGCAGCGGCTGCCCGTTTACCGTGGGCCGGTAGCTTCGGCTCAGCGCGGCCGCCGCGGCTTCGGCCGCAGCCGCCGGGTCCGGAGCGTCGGGAATGACCTGTTCGATCTTCTGCAACTGAGGGGACTGCTGCGTCCGGGCGATGGGCAATTCGAGAGCGAAAATGTCCGAGTTGACGCCGTCCTTCTGCGGCGTGCCGTTGGGCAAAGGCGAGAGGCGGTGGTCCATCGACTGGGCGATCAATAGTTGTCCCGGCCCGAGCGCAAGGATGGACGGGCGATTGTCGCCGACCGCGTCCGAATCGGCCAGCACACCCGGCCCGTGCCACTGGCTGCCATCAAAATAGACCATCGCGCCGGTCCAAATCGAGCCCACAGAAACGCCACCGGTGGCGCGGCTCGCGGAAAGCCCGCTGCCCGCCAGCTCGCGGAACGCCAGGTACACGGTGCCATCGGGATCGGTGGCGAGGCGCGGGAAGCTGTTGCGGGGCCCGGCGGGAGGAGGAATACTGATGTTGGGCTGGCGGTTCTGCGCCAGAGTGGGGTCGGGCTGGGTAGCAAAAGGCCCTTTCGTCGTGGGCAGGAAGAGTTCGTTCGCGGGCGTGCCCGGCAGGGTGTTGGCCACATCGTCGACGGTTGAGTAGAGATCGTTCCCGATCAGGCACCGGACCTGAATCGTATGGCTCGAATAGAGGGGGAGGCCGGTGGTGTCGTACGCCCCGAAGTCCTTGCCCCACCGCGAGCCCGCCACCTCATAGGCAATCCATAAGCGGTTCTGGGAATCGTAGGCGAGTGAACTGCGCGCCTCGAAATTAACCGTCGCCGCGATCGGGATCGGATCGTCAAGACCGATTTGGTCGGTAAATGTCACGCGGCGGAGGTAAACGTCGTAGTCGCCCTTGCCATAGGTGTCCCAGGAAATGGCGACTTCCCCGTTGGGCGCCGCGGCGATGGCCGGGTCCCAGTCACTGGCCGGCGACGTCGAAACGATGGCCTCCGGCGCGAAGGTGTCACCCGTTTGAGCGGTGGCCAAGACCTCGAGATTGTTGTTGCGGAATCCTTGCCATGCCACCCAGACCCGGCCGGCAGCGTCGGTGGCGGCCACTGGAAACAGGTCGGTTCCGGGATCGCTGGTGAGGCGGATTTCGGAGGACAGGCTGCCGTCCGCGCGGGCGCTGCGGGCGTAGAGATCGAAGTTGCCGGAGCGCTGCGCGGAATAGAAGATCCAGGCCCGCCCCTGGCCATCGATGGCTACGGCGGTGCGCATCACGTCCTCGCTGGCATTGGTAACGGGGAATGGTCCTGTCCAGACGCGCTGCGACTTGGAATAGTGCAGGAGCAGGACCTGATCGAAGCCGGTCGGCCGCGCCAGGAATGCGAAATCGGTGATGGCCTGCTTCGTTTGTTGACTCTGCGCCAAAGATCGATCCCCATGCACGAACCGCGTGTAGGCCAGGTAGACGTCGTCGCCGGACTGGGCCATCGACGGAAAATCCTCCTCCTCATCCGAGGAGGTCAACTGGAGCGGGGCGCCGGTTTGGGCGACCAGGGCCTTGCCGTTCAGGAATGACTGGCTCACGCCAAACGGGACGCCTTGCGAGGAGAAGCTGAAATTTCCTTGCGCCGTCTTGACGTCGAAGGTGACGGAAGCGTTGGCGGCGGAGATTGTGACGATGACCCCGGTTTCCTGCGACGCTCCCGGCCCGTTCAATGCGGGCGTGGGGCGGGTGGCCGTGTTCCAGCTCGAAGTTCCCGAAATGGAGTCGTCCCCGCTGAATCGCCAGCCCTGCAAGTCGAGAATGGTTGCTCCGGTCGCGGCAATGGAGCCATCCCAGTGGGTTCCTGCCCGGTCGCCAATGCCCAAAATGACAAGATAGGACCGGGAGGGGGGTGACGAGAGAGAGGCGGCGCGGGGAGAGACCGCCGGGTAAAGGAGCCGTCTGCCAACGACAGCGGCGACGGCGGCGATTGCCAGTACAACAACTGCCAGGTATCGTAAGCGCATTCTTACGAAACACCTCCTGCCGGGCCAGTTGCGCAAGCCCGCCTTCAGATAAGGTAACGTGCCATGAAGATCGCAAACCCGCCTGGCCTCCGGAAAGTTGCGCACCGCCGGCCAGGAAAAGAGACCGGCGGCCGTTTTCGGAGGGGCCCTCGCGCTACCGCTCGCCCCATTTCATCTTGTTGCGGAGCACGTCGAAGAAGCGCAGCCGCTGCGGCTGGATGAGGTGCACGCGGTGGTCGGACTGGGAGCAGCGCACACGGTCGTGGCTGCGGAGCGCCACGCCGACCTGGCCGTCGATGGTGAGATAGGACGAGTCATCCACGCCCTTCACCACCACCTCGATGTGCGCCGTGGCCGGCAGCACGACGGGCCGGTTGGTGAGCGTGTGCGGGCAGATAGGAGTAATACATAAACCGGCGACGGAGGGGAAGATTACCGGGCCGCCGGCGGAAAGCGAGTAGCCGGTGGACCCCGTGGGCGTGGAGAGGATGAGCCCGTCGGCGCGATAACTGCACACGAACTCGTCGTCGACGTAAGCGTCCATGTCGATGACGCGCGCCATGGCGGCCTTGTTGATGACCACGTCGTTGAGAGCGTCGTAGGAGGCGATGGTTTCGCCGCCGCGGACCAGCTCGCCGCGGACCATGGTGCGGCACTGCGTCTGGAATTTGCCCGCCAGCACGCACTCCAGCACCGGGTAAAGCTCGTGCAGGCCGGTGGTCATGAGAAAGCCGAGGCCGCCCAGGTTGACGGCCAGCAGGGGCGTAGTGCGTCCGCGCAGGGCGCGCGCCGCGGCCAGCAGCGTGCCGTCGCCGCCCAGCACCACCAGCAGATCGGCGTCAGAGGCCAGCTCTTCGCGCGGCCAGCCGCCTTCGGTTCCCATGGCGGCCGCCGTCTCCAGGTCATATGTATAGGTAAGATCGCGCTGGCCGAGCCAGGCCATCAGCTCGGGCGCGATTTCCCGGATGTCGGGCCGGCGCGGCTTGGAGATGATGCCTATGCGCCGGAACGGACTTGCCTGCTGCATTCCCATCCGTACACCAGAAATTCCCGGTTCCCTTCCGCGCCCGGCACGGGGCTTTCCATCGCCTCGACGCGCGCAAAGCCGAGTTCGCGAACGGCCCGGCTCACCTTCTCGACCACCTCGGCGTGCACGCGCGGGTCGCGCACGATGCCGCCCTTGCCCACCTGCCGCCGGCCCGCCTCAAACTGCGGCTTGGCCAGCACGACGATGCGGCTCTCGCGGCGCAAAAACTGGGCCAGCGCCGACAGGATCAGCGTCACCGAAATGAAGCTGACATCACAGGTTACCAGATCCACCGGCTCGCCGATGGCCTCCCAGGCCAGATACCGGGCGTTGGTGCGCTCGCGGACCGCCACGCGCGGGTCCTGCCGCAGCCGCCAGTCGAGCTGGCCGGTCCCTACATCGACGGCGTAGACTTTCCTTGCCCCGCGCTGGAGCAGGCAGTCAGTGAAGCCGCCGGTGGAGGCGCCGACGTCCAGGCAGGTTTTGCCGCGCACATCGATTCCGAAGCGGTCGAGCGCGGCCTCGAGTTTCAGCCCGGCGCGGCTCGCGTATTTGATCAGCGGGCCAGTCAGGGAGAGAGAGGCCTCCACCGGCGCCATTTGCCCCGGCTTGCCGGCCTTCTGGCCGTTGACCAGCACCTGGCCGGCGAGGATGAGAGCTTGCGCCTTCTCGCGCGATTCGGCCAGGCCGCGCGCGACCAGGAGCCGGTCCAGCCGGAGCTTCGCGGGCTTCCCGAGGCCGGCGGGTTTCTGGGTTCCGGCGGTCATGCACTCCGCTCGACGATCAGCGCCGCCAGCTCGCGGAGCCGCACGGCGCGCTCGCCGAAAGGCTCGAGGGCGGCGACGGCCTGCTGCTGGGCGTGCCTGGCCATTTCGCGCGAGCGCTCCACGCCGTACAGCGCCGGGAAGGTGGCCTTCTGCTGCTGCGCGTCCTTGCCGGCGGTTTTGCCCAGGCCGGCACTGGATTCGACCACGTCCAGAACGTCGTCCACGATTTGAAACGCCAGCCCGATCTGCTCGCCGAAGCGGCTCAGGGCGTGTAACTGGCTGTCGCTGGCGCCGGCGAAGATCGCCCCCACGCGCAGCGAGGCGCGGATGAGCGCGGCGGTCTTGGCGCGATGGATGTAGTGCAGATGAGCTTCCTCGACCGGCTTGCGCTCGGCCTCGAGATCGGCCACCTGGCCGCCGATCATGCCGTTGACGGTGCCGGCGGCCTGCGCCAGCTCGCGCACGATGGCGATGCGCCGCTCGGGCGGGGCCTCCATTTCTCCGACCACCTGAAACGCGCGCGTCAGCAGGGCGTCGCCGGCGAGAATGGCGATCGCCTCGCCGAAGACCTTGTGACAGGTGGGCTTGCCGCGGCGGAAATCGTCGTTGTCGAGGGCGGGCAGATCGTCGTGGATCAGCGAGTAGGTATGAATCATCTCTAAGGCGGACGCCGGGGCCTCGATGCCGGGCGTGGCATCGGAGACGGCCGCCGCGGCTTCCAGGCACAGGATGGGCCGGATGCGCTTGCCACCGGCGAACAGGCTGTAGCGCATGGCCTGGTGGATGGAGGGAGGATATTCGCTCTCGGGAGGGGTGAGCCGCTCGAGGGCGCGGTCGATGCGGGCCTGCTGGCTTTGCAGGCGCTCGCGGAACAAGGCCGGGCTGGAGACGGAGCTGGACACGGCTAACGGTTCCCGCTTTCGCCGTCTTCGAGCGCGAAAGGCGCCGCCTCGACCTTGCCTTCTTTGCGCAGCAGAATCTCGACGCGCGTTTCCGCGGCGCTCAATTGCTTGCGGCAGCTCTCGCTGAGGGCCATGCCCTTCTCGAACAGCTCGAGGGATTTTTCGAGGGGCAGGTCGCCGCTCTCCAGCTCCTTGACGATCTGCTCCAGACGCTCCAGGGCCTTTTCAAACGACTCGGGCGTGGCGGGGGAGGGCTCCGGCGCGGGCGCGGACGAGCCAGGCGTGGCGGGGGATTTTGGCATGGCGCAAGGGCCATTGTAGCGCGGGTGCGGGACCGTGGATCGTCACTTGGCTTGCACCGCCAGATCGACCGGATCGCTGCCGACGCGGATCATGGTAAACAGCGGCTGGAAGGGCTGCGTGCGGTCGCGGGCGCGGGTGACGGCGGCCACGCGAATCACGGCCAGGTCACCCGAGCCGCGGTTCAGCACCAGGGCATACTGATCGTCGGGCGTGAGCGCCACGCGGTCCGGCTTCTCGCCCACGGGCACCGAGGCGAGCGGGCGGCGGTCATCGATGTTGAGCACCGAAACGGTGTTGGCGGCGCTGTTCGAAACAAACAGCAGGTGATTGTCGCGGGTGATGGCCATGTCGCGCGGCTCCACGCCGGCCAGCATCGGCTCATCGATCTCGTCCCGATAAGCGGAGAGAATGATGACGGCGCTCGAGTCGCCGCCGGAAACAAACAGCTCGCCGCCGTCGGGCTTGAAGCGCAACGCCTCCGGCCGCGCGTTGAGGGGAAGCTGGGCGACCAGCCGGCCGCTGGGCAGGTCGATGACCGAAACCAGGCGCTCACTGCGGTT
>DASQHK010000531.1:0-3967 GCA_035632135.1 Bryobacterales bacterium | reverse complement strand
ACGCTTTTCGAGGGGACCACGAACTGCTGCTTGCCCTGCGTGAAAACGATTTGGCTCGGCTCGATGGCAACTTTCAGCTTATTGTGCTGATCGAGCGGCAGGCTGCCGCCTTCGTACTTCATGGGGAAGGAGGTTTCCTGTATGGCAGGATGCGCTACAAGAGACCAGCAGAGGAACAGCGCGCCAGTCTTGGATACCGTGGAGAACAATCCTTTGCGAAGCATCGACGTGCTCGTTTCCGGCGTCGCGGATTTGTCAACCGCGAACCCGAAGGTGCTCTAATGCTATCGCCAGCTTCCTAATGGAATCGCGCTGCCGAAGATGGTCGGAAGGTCAGCGGAAGAGAAGACTCTCTGAACATAGTCTACGCGAGCAGTCAGTTTGTTTCAACCCTCGGCACAACCTTTTTCACGCCGCCCGGAGCGGATGCGCCAGCCATCAGGACAGACCAGGTGCGGTTTCGCAAAACATTCGCGTTCGCGCTTTGAGACGCCGGCGTCACAGAGAATGCTTCTTTGGGGGCCTTCCCTGCGCCTCTGTGTCTCCGCGGCTTATATCATGGAGGCATGCCTGCCGATTTGAGGCGAAAGGCCGCGCTGGTGACGGGCGCCAGCAAGGGCGTGGGCAAGGGCATCGCTCTCGCGCTGGCCCGCGCCGGCTGCGACGTCGCGGTCAACTATCACACCGATGAAGCCGGCGCGCGCGCCACGGCCGCCGAAATCACGGCGCTCGGGCGGCGGGCCATCGTAGCCGGCGGCCACGTGGGCGATGCCGCCGCCGTGGACGCCATGCTCGCCCAGGCCGTCGCCGCCTTCTCGCGCCTCCACATCTGGGTGAACAACGCCGGCGTCCAGACCTGGAAGCCGCTGCTCGAGCTCGAAGAATCCGAGTGGGACCGCGTGCTCTCGACCAACCTGAAGGGCGCTTTTCTCGGCACCCAGCGCGCCGCCCGCCACATGAAGCAGTTCGGCGCCGGCCGCATCATCAACATCGGCTCCGGCTCAAACAAAATCCCTTTCCCCAACCTGGTCAACTACACGGCCAGCAAGGGCGGCATCGAGATGTTTACGCGCGTGGCCGCGGTCGAGCTCGGCCCGCTCGGCATCACCGTGAACTGCGTCGCCCCCGGCGCCATCGAGATCGAGCGCACCAGGCTCGAAGCCACCGACTACGCCGGCGCCTGGGCCCCGCTCACCCCCGTCCGCCGCATCGGCCAGCCCGCCGACGTCGCCGAAGCCGTCTGCTTCCTGGCCTCCGACGAGGCAGCCTTCATCACCGGCCAGACGCTTTATGTCGATGGCGGCCTGTTCACGCAAGGCCCCTGGCCCTACAAGCCGGAGCCCGCGAAATGAGGCGCGCATGAGACGAGCGCTGATCGTCCCGCTGCTGTTGCTGGCGCTCGCCGGTGCCGCGCCGGCGCAGCATTCCCACGGCTACTTGTTCGTCGCTCCCGGCGGCGTCAGCACTCACGGCAGCACCTCCGGCACGATCCAGATCGGCGCCGGCGGCGAGGCCGTGTTCGGCCGCGGCATCGGCGCCGGCGCCGAGCTGAGCGCCCTTGGCCCGACCTCGCGCTTCTCCGACCTCATCGGCGTGCTTTCCCTCAACGGCTACTATCATCCAGCGCGTTCGGCGAGCCGCCTCGACCCCTTCGTCACCGCCGGCTATAGCCTCGGCTTCCGCTCCGGGCACATCAACCTGTTCAACTTCGGTGGCGGCGTGAATTACTGGTTCCACCCCAAAATCGGCGCGAAGCTCGAGTTCCGCGACCACCTCCACGCCCCCAGCGGCGGGACGATCCATTACTGGGGCGTCCGGGTCGGCCTGGCCTTCCGCTGAAGGCGGCAGCCGGCCCCGGAAAAAGTCCCCCTCCGAGGGTGCGGGGTGAAACAAAAGGCCTCCCAAAGTCACTTTACTTTTGGAGTGCAGCAGACTATAGTGACAAGGCGTAGTTGGAACCCAAAAAAGGAGGGGTGGCAATGAGACGCACCGTGGCGATTGTTATGGGGTTGTTTGTAGGGGCCGCTCTGACGCTGTCCGTCGCGACCCAGGCGTATGCCAAGGACAAGAAGGCGTCCACCGCCGAGCAAAGGCTCAGCGGGACGATCCACATGATCAACAAGGACACCAAGACCATCACGCTGACCAAGGGCACCTTGCAGCGCCAGGTGGTCTACAACGACGACACCAAGTTCACCTATCGCAACAAGCCCGGCTCGTTCGATGACGTCAAAGAGGGCCGGCGCGTCATCTGCCTGGGTCACTTCAACGACAAGACCCAACTGGAGGCCACCCGCATCGACGTTCGAGAAGGCAAGTAGCCTCCGATCTGCGACGCTGTTTTCGGGCGGCGCGTGACTGATCTCGCGCGCCGCTTTACCTTTGGTTTGCTCTCCCGAAGCTTCTCCTCCCGCGCTGCTACACTAAAAGCATGCTCCAGTTGGCCGGCGCCGCGAAGCGCTTCGGCGAAAAGCTGCTCTTCGAGGGCCTCGATTGGCTCCTCGCGCCGCAAGACCGCGTCGGCTTGGTTGGCGGCAACGGCACCGGCAAGACCACCCTGCTCAAGATCCTGGCCGGCCTCGAAACGCTCGACTCCGGCGAAATCAGCCGCGCCAAGGGCCTGACCGCCGGCTACCTGCCCCAGGACGGTCTCACGCTCTCCGGACGCACCGTCTTCGAGGAATGCCTCAGCGTTTTTGACCAGGTTCTGGCGCTCGAAACCGAGCAGCGCGAGCTGGCCGACAGTCTCTCCCGCCTCGATCACGCCAGCAGCGCCTACAAGGCCGCCGCCGAGCGCTTCGAGCACGTGCAGGACCGCTTCCTCGCCCTCGACGGCTACACCATCGAGGCGCGCGTCGGCACCGTGCTCGCCGGCCTGGGCTTTCCCAAAGAAGACTGGAACCGGCGCACCGAGGAATTTTCCGGCGGCTGGCAGATGCGCCTGGCCCTCGCCAAGCTGCTCCTCGAGCAGCCCAACGTCCTGCTGCTCGACGAGCCCACCAATCACCTCGACCTCGAAGCCCGCAACTGGCTCGAAGACTACCTGCGCGCCTATCCCCACGCCTTCGTCATCGTCTCCCACGACCGCTATTTCCTCGACGTGACGGTCGCCAAAATCGTCGAGATGTGGAACCGCCGCGCCAATTTCTACGCCGGAAACTACTCCCGCTACGAAACGCTCAAGCAGGAGCGCCTCGCCCAACTGGAAGCCGCTTACAAGAACCAGCAGGACCGCATCCACCAGCTCGAGGTCTTCATCAACCGCTTCCGCTACCAGGCCACCAAGGCCCGGCAGGTGCAGAGCCGCATCAAGGAGCTGGAGCGCATCGAGCGCATCGATCTGCCCCCCGAAGAGAAGACCATCCACTTCCACTTTCCGCAGCCGAAGGCGAGCGGCCGCGTGGTCGAAGAATTCCGCCACGTGGCCAAGAGCTACGGCTCCAAGCGCGTGTTCGAGGATGTCGGCTTTCTCATCGAGCGCGGCGACCGCATTGCGCTGGTGGGCGTGAACGGCGCCGGCAAATCCACCCTCATCCGCATGCTGGCGGGCGTCGAGCCGCTCACCGCCGGCGAGCGCATCACCGGCCACAACGTCGAGGTCGACTACTTCGCCCAGGACCAGTACAAAGCCCTCGACCCCGCCAAGCGCCTCCTCGACGACCTCTCCGCCGTCGCTCCCCGCCTGACCGACACCGAGCTGCGCAGCCTGCTCGGCTGCTTCCTGTTTTCCGCCGGCGACGTCTTCAAGCCCATCGGCGTGCTCTCGGGCGGCGAGCGCAACCGCTACGCCCTGGCCCGCATGTTGCTCGTTCCCTCCAACGTCCTGCTGCTCGACGAGCCCACCAATCACCTCGACCTGCGCGCCAAAGACGTCCTGCTCGAAGCGCTGCTCGCCTTCACCGGCACCGTGGTCTTCGTCTCCCACGACCGCTACTTCATCGACAAGCTGGCCACCAAGGTATTTGAA
>DASQHK010000530.1:0-3121 GCA_035632135.1 Bryobacterales bacterium | reverse complement strand
TTCTATGCGGGCGGCGATCCAGACGGAGACCTTACGCTCGAGCGCTTCGCCCTGGAAATCAGCAACCTGCCCGCGGCCGCTAAAATCGCCTATCTGGGCGACGTCCAGATTCGCAGAATTCACGCCGAGGGCGATATCCAGAAGGCCTACCTGCCGAAGGACCCCAAGCCCTTTTTCATCCCCAAGCGGGTCGCCACCTCCATTGAGACAGACAAGGGCAGTATTGTTCTCACCAACGTGTACACTCTGACGGCGGACCGCCTTCGGAAGCCATGACGGCCGCCCGCGGGCCGCGAAGGAAACGCCCGCGGCGCCGCTGTCCTTGGCTGTGGGGGAGCGCGGGCAAACGGCTCCCGCGGTCGCGAAGGAGCACCCGCGGTGCCGCTGTCCTTGGCTGACAGGATGGCCGGAGGGCGAATACAGCCCGCGCCAAGCCGCCTATGATCTGAAGAAGTTGCGCGGCAAGCGGATGGTGGAAAGAAAAACCCCACTCCCAGCGCTACGAGGCGTTGCCGGACGGATTGAGAGCGATGCCAGCCCTGGTGGTGCGTCGGGACCACGTGATCAGACCGCTTCTGGCTGGGCAAGGCAGCCTCAAGCCAGGCCGCCGCCCGACCAGAAGCGCGCCGATTGATGCCCATTGCGCGGCCCTTCAGCATGACATGCGCGACCTGTTCCGGGACCTTGGAATTGCATCGTGAGCATCGGCAAAATTTTTTGGTTTGTTCTCTACAGTAGTACAGAGCAGCGGAGCCGCAGCCAAACGCTTGAGGGCGAGGAGCCAGAAGTCAGGAGTCAGAAGCCAGAATGGCCAGAATGGCCCGTCACCTGAAAATCTTTCGGGTGCTGTGATATTGTTTGTGCACATGGTCACCGGGGGCTCTGCGGTAGGCGCGGGTGCGCCGACACGAGCGTCTCCGGGGGGGCAGAAGCCGTTGCGGTACGAGCAAGCCGGCTGAAGCCCGATGCCGCTTAGTTTTCGGCAGGTAGTTTGGCATGGGGGAAATGATCTCGAATGTGTCGATTAAAGAAAAACCCCTTGGAGACCGCACAGAGCAGGTCGCGATACAGACCGGGGGCGACACCGGAATACACATACCGAGTTCCATCGCGAAAATCCAATTGCAACGTTTCGCTGCAATCGTCGTAAGCCGCTGCGGCCAAAGTCGTGGAGTCTAGATGGACACGACCGGATGTGGGCATCATCATCATCAGCGCGCCTCCTGGTTGGGAGAGCGGCGGAATGGAAAATGTCCGCCACGGCCCCAGATTTCGCGTGTATAAGAGCGCCGGCGAGAACGTTCGGGCAGTTTGCTCTGAGCGACCACGTGGAGCAACCGCTGCACTTCTTCCTGGAATTCGGCTGCCGAAGCGGTGCGCTGCAGATAGGGCCAGGCGGCCATTACGGCGTCTTGGGCGGTGGAGAAGCTCAACTGGCGCGGTGTGAGTCCGGCTTTCGATGCCGATAGATACATCACGGCGCGAACCACGTTGTAGGCACAGATCGCCATCAGTACCTCTTTTTCCACCATGGCTATGCTTTTGCTGGTAACGCGATGCAGTTCCACCGTACGTTTCAGACTGCGCAGATCCGTCTCGATGTTCCAACGGAGTTTATAGAGGGCCAGGATCCGCCTCGGCTTGAGGTCTACAGTCGTAAAAAAATACAGCATCTCTCCTTTCTTAGCGGGATTGCAGCAGGCCACCACCCAACCCTTTACCATCGCTCCGGCAGGCAAGTTGGGATGCTCCCCCCGCTCGTGGGAACTGGGCTCCCATTCCACCTTCCGCCGTCTTCCCGGTCGCATCCCCTCGCCGCGCAACACCTTCTGGGCACGCGACACCGTCAACCGCAACAGCATCAGCCGTTGGCTTTGCTGTATGGCATAGGCCACCGTGAAAATCCCAAAATTGCCGTCTCCCATTACGATGGCGTCCTCCGGCAACCTCCCCAGAGCCTCGCGCGCCAGCTCTTGCTCACTGGCCGGCTGCTCGCCATACATGGGGCCCCAACTCGGCCGCGTGGCCAGACCCGTATGCGCATCATGAAACGTCACCAGCAATATCGTCGGCCAGTGATTCTCGCCGTGCTGATTGCGCCCCGGTGGAAAGGCTCTCGCTAGTTCCCGTTCGTGCGACAGTTGCAAGGTCGTGCCGTCGATCACAAACACGGGGCGCGGCACTTCCGGCAGTTGTTCCCGCATCTGTTCCTGGAGTTGCTCGAATATGTGGTCGCACACGTTGCTGGCTACCAGTGTGGGCAGTTTGCCCCTCGCCTGGCAATAGCCACCGGTTCGGGTGGAGACCCGGCCTTCGCGGACCCGCTTGCCAACCGTGCGTCCCTGCCGCCAATGGACTGCCTGACGCGCCAGAAACTGCACGGCCGAGGAGAGTGTTTTCTTCCCATCTAAGCGCTGGTAGATCATCAACCAGATGACCACAGCCAAGCCGTAAATTCCCTGACGAGCCTTCACTTTGTGCTCGCGACAAAGCTCCTGGAGGAAGGAGGCGGACACGGTCGTCTGCAGAAGTTGCTCAAACAAATTGAGATTGATCGATGTGGGGGAGGTCACACATAAAACATAAACCATGTAGAATGTTTTATTTGTCAGGCTCGGAAAACTAAGCGGCATTGGGCTTCAGCCGGCGTGTTTAAGCCAAGCGAGATATTGGAATTAGCCGAAGAGCTGCGCGCGTCCGCGCACATCGCCATCGCCACCGTGTACGGCTGCCAGTACCTGCTGACCTGGAACTGCCGGCACATCGCCAATGCCGAACTGTACCAGGCCATCCGGCGCGTTGTCGGACAATATGGGTATGAAGCGCCGGGCTTGTGTACGCCCGAAGAATTGATGGGAGAAGAAGAACTATGAAGTGGAAAGACGAAATCGTGGAAGAGGTGCGCAAGGCCGGGGAGGCCTACGCCGCTCAGTTCGATTACGACCTGGCTCGCATGTTTGAGGATCTGAAAAAGAAAGAGGAGCAGGATCCCAGGCCGCGAGCCGATCTCAAGCCGCTTACGTCCCGCCAGCCGCGCTAGCAACCGTCAAAAACCATGAGCTTCAAGGACCACATCCATACCATCGGCCCCGCACCGCGCGCAAACGCCGGAACCAGCCCG